>NZ_JAVRBF010000054.1:0-60944 GCF_032436805.1 Streptomyces sp. P17
GGGTCTTTGGCCGGTGCGGCGAGGGTGCGTGCCGGGCGCCGTGGGTGCTGTGCGGGACTTTCAAAACACCCCCTAGAGCCGCCCCAGAGCCAGAGAGCCGCGCCTCCCCTCCGTCCGGGGGAAGCGCGGCTCTCTGCGGTGCTCAGCCGCTGCCGAGGAGCCCCGCGGCCTGGCCGACCACCGGGATGCTGCCGATGGACTGGGCCTGCGCCACCGGCCCCGTCAGCATCTGCGAGGTCAGCGGCTGGAAGTCGGCGAGCTGGGTGCCGACGCCGTTGTCGAGGGGGTCGACGCCGGTGCCCGCGAGGGGGTTGGGCTTGAGGCCGGCGACCGGTCCCGTGACATAGCCGAGGGTGCTGGTGAGGCCCTGCAGCCCGGCCTGCGGGTCGACCTTGCCGAGCGAGGTGGGGCGGGTGCGGATCACGTTGTCGAGGACCGGCTCGGCGTCCGCGGCTGCCGTCGACGCGGCGGCGCCCAGGGCGGCACCGGCGGTCGCGAGGGCGACCAGGGCACGCTGGGCGGTGGGGTGGGGGAAGGACGCTTGTCCGGCCATCGGTTCTGCCACCTTCTGACGCACTGGGTAATCAGGTCGACACGAAGGGTAGTTGAGGTGTGACGCGCGCTTCAAAGCCGACCCGCGGAGTCGATGAACAGCAGGTGAATGCGTCATATTGGTCTTCCGTGAGCTCCCATCCGTCCATACCGACGCGAGTCGTGCTGCTCTGCGGCCCTTCCGGCTCCGGCAAGTCCCTTCTCGCGGCCCGCTCCGGCCTTCCGGTGCTGCGCCTCGACGACTTCTACAAGGAGGGCCACGACCCGACGCTGCCGCTGGTCCTCGGGAGTTCCGACATCGACTGGGACCACCCCGAGTCCTGGGACGCCGACAAGGCGGTGGCGGCGATCGAGCAACTGTGCCGCACCGGCCGTACGACCGTCCCGCTCTACGACCTCTCGCTCAGCGCCCGCACCGGCGAGGAGCCCGTCGGCATCGGACGGACCCCGCTGTTCATCGCGGAGGGCATCTTCGCCGCGGAGATCGTCACCCGCTGCCGGGAACTGGGCGTGCTGGCCGACGCGCTGTGTCTGAGCCGCGGCCCGGTGAGGACGTTCCGCCGCCGCTTCCTCAGGGATCTGCGGGAGGGCCGTAAGTCCGTGCCCTTCCTGCTGCGCCGCGGCTGGCGTCTGATGCGGGCCGAGCGGTCGATCGTGGCCCGCCAGGCCGCGCTGGGCGCGTACGCCTGCGACCGCGACGAGGCGATGGGCCGGCTGGCGAACGCGGCCGCGGGACGGCACGTACAGGCGAGGACGCCGGCGTAGGCACGCGGGCGCGCAAGAAAGCGGGACTGGACGGACCCCCCGGCCCTCCAGTCCCGCTTCCCTTTGGTGCTCCCCCGTTGCTCCCCCGTGGAGCTCTCCCCCGTGTCCCCCCGGTTACCGCTCCCCCGTTACTTGCTCCCCCCGGCCTTCAGGCGACCAGTTCGCCGAAGGCGTCCACCTCGTCACGGCCGAAGCTGAGGACCTCGTCCTCGCGCAGCCGGCGGAGCGACCGCCAGATGCTGGACTTCACCGTGCCGACACTGATGTCGAGGATGTCCGCGATCTCCGGGTCGGTGCGGCCCTCGTAGTACCGCAGGACCAGCATCGTCCGCTGGAGTTCGGGCAGCCGGGCCAGCGCCTGCCACAGGACCGCGCGCAGCTCGGTGCCGCGCATCGCGTCCGTGTCGCCGGGCGTCTCCGGCAGCTCCTCGGTCGGGTACTCGTTCAGCTTGCGGCGGCGCCACGCGCTGATGTGCAGATTGGTCATCGTCCGCCGCAGGTAACCCCCGACGGCGGCCTTGTCACTGATCCGGTCCCATGCCTTGTACGTCGAGAACAGCGCGCTCTGCAGCAGGTCCTCGGCCTCGAAGCGGTCACCGGTGAGGTGGTAGGCGGTTGCGTACAGGGAGGCGCGGCGCTCCTGGACGTAGGCGGTGAACTCCGCCTCCGACAGCGAACGACGCTCCCCCGTGTTCTCCCTGTACGCGCTTCCCCCGTGTGCTTCCCCCGTGAAACCGTCAACCACCGTCATGTACGCGGTGTGCTGACGCCCGGCGCCGCGAGCGCACCCCCGCCCGCTCACGGCACCGGACTTCTCCGGACCCCGGCCCCCGTTCACGTCGTGCAGACGCGTGACAACTGCGCTGGTGCTTGAGCTGTGCAGCGTGTTCATCTCGCGCCCCCCGTCGTGGACTTCCGGTGTTCGGCTTGCTTCCTTGCCTGTGCCGAAAAGCTTGCCCTCGCACCTTCATGGCCGTGTCCGCCGACTGTCACAGACCTGTCACAGGGCCCGTCGTACCTCGCGCACCGCACGGTCACAGAGAGCAGCGGTACGGGCACGTACCTGTACAGGTGTCGAAACCCCACCCCACCATGGGCCAGAATGAGCCTCGTGCCTTCCCTGTTGCTGATCGAGGACGACGACGCCATCCGCACGGCCCTGGAGCTGTCTCTTACGCGCCAGGGTCACCGGGTTGCCACGGCTGCCACCGGTGAGGACGGCCTGAAGCTGCTGCGTGAGCAGCGGCCGGACCTGATCGTGCTGGATGTCATGCTGCCCGGCATCGACGGTTTCGAGGTGTGCCGTCGTATCCGGCGCACCGACCAGCTGCCGATCATCCTGCTCACCGCGCGCAGCGACGACATCGACGTGGTGGTGGGCCTGGAGTCCGGTGCCGACGACTATGTCGTCAAGCCCGTGCAGGGGCGGGTGCTCGACGCCCGGATCCGGGCCGTGCTGCGGCGCGGGGAGCGGGAGTCCAACGACGCGGCGAGCTTCGGCAGCCTGGTCATCGACCGTGCGGCGATGACGGTGACGAAGAACGGCGAGGACCTCCAGCTCACGCCGACCGAGCTCAGGCTGCTGCTGGAGCTGAGCCGGCGGCCCGGACAGGCGCTGTCCCGGCAGCAGTTGCTGCGGCTGGTGTGGGAGCACGACTACCTCGGTGACTCACGCCTGGTGGACGCCTGTGTGCAGCGGCTGCGCGCCAAGGTCGAGGACGTGCCGTCGTCGCCGACGCTGATCCGTACTGTCCGCGGGGTCGGATACCGGCTGGACGCGCCTCAGTGACACCAGCGCAAGGGGGGTTCCGCGGCTGGTTCGCGGAGCGCAAGGGAGTCTGGTCACGGCTGCGTTTCACCAGCCTTCGACTGCGGCTGGTCGTCGTGTTCGGCGCGGTGGCGCTGACCGCCGCCGTGTCGGCGTCCGGGATCGCGTACTGGCTCAACCGCGAGGCCGTGCTCACCCGCACCCAGGACGCGGTGCTGCGGGACTTCCAGCAGGTGATGCAGAGCGAGGCGGGGGTGCTGCCCGAGCGGCCGACGCAGGACGAACTCCAGCGCGCCGCGGGGCAGATGGCCAACAGCAGCCAGCGCTTCAGCGTGCTGCTCATCGCCGGGAACGCCGACGGCGAGACCGTCTCCGGCAGTTCCGGCGGGCTGAGCGGTTTCACGCTGGAGGACGTGCCCGAGTCGCTGCGCAAGGCGGTGAACGAGGAGCAGGAGGTCAACTCCGCCAACAAGTACGCGTACCACCTGTACTGGCAGCGGATCGTGGAGGACGACACCCCCTATCTGGTCGCCGGTACGAAGGTGATCGGCGGCGGGCCGACCGGCTACATGCTCAAGTCCCTTGAGCCGGAGGCCAAGGACCTCAACTCCCTCGCCTGGTCGCTGGGGATCGCCACGGGCCTGGCCCTGATCGGCTCCGCGCTGCTCGCCCAGGCCGCCGCCACGACCGTACTGAAGCCCGTGCACCGCCTGGGAGTCGCCGCCCGGCGGCTCGGCGAGGGCAAGCTGGACACCCGGCTCAGGGTGTCCGGGACCGATGAACTGGCCGATCTGTCACGGACGTTCAACAACGCCGCCGAGGCCCTGGAGAAACGGCTCGCGGACATGGCCGCGCGGGACGACGCGTCACGACGGTTCGTCGCCGACATGAGCCATGAGCTGCGGACCCCGCTCACCGCGATCACCGCGGTGACCGAGGTGCTGGAGGAGGAACTGGAGGCGGAGACGGGTTCGATGGACCCGATGATCGAGCCCGCCGTCCGGCTGGTGGTCAGCGAGACCCGGCGGCTGAACGACCTCGTGGAGAACCTCATGGAGGTCACCCGCTTCGACGCGGGCACCGCCCGTCTGGTGCTGGACGACGTCGATGTCGCCGACCAGATCACCGCCTGCATCGACGCCCGCGCCTGGCTGGACGCGGTCGACCTGGACGCCGAGCGCGGTATCCACGCCCAGCTCGACCCGCGCCGCCTGGACGTCATCATGGCCAACCTCATCGGCAACGCGCTCAAGCACGGCGGCTCCCCGGTGCGGGTGTCGGTGCGCGCGTCGGACGCCGAGGGCGGGGAGGGTGCGCAGGTGGTCATCGCGGTACGGGACCACGGCCCCGGCATCCCCGAGGACGTCCTCCCGCACGTGTTCGACCGCTTCTACAAGGCGAGCGCCTCACGCCCCCGTTCCGAGGGCAGCGGCCTGGGCCTCTCCATCGCCCTGGAGAACGCCCACATCCACGGCGGCGAGATCACCGCCGCCAACTCCCCCGAAGGCGGCGCGGTGTTCACGCTGTACCTGCCCAGGGACGCCTCGGCGCTGACCGAGGAGGCCGAGGAGAACAAGGGCGCTGCCGAGAAGGGCGAGGCGTGATGACCGTACGCCGTCTGCTGGCGCTCCCGCTGCTCGCCGGGCTGCTCGCCGGGTGCGGTATCCGGGCCACCGAGGTGCCGACCGACTTCGGCCCCGCGCCCTCACGGGTGCACTGCTCCCTCGCCGAACCGGACGTCTCGACCCAGGCCTCGCGCGGCCTGCCGGCCCAGGTGTTCCTGCTGTGCCGCTCGTCGCTGGTGGCCGTCGACCGGACGGTACGGGTCCCGGAGGGCGCCGCGGACTCCCAGCGGCGCGTCCTGGTGGCCCAGGGCCTGCTGGACGAACTGGAGTCGACCCCGTCGGCGGCCGAACTGGAGGCCGGCTACACGACGGAGGTGCGCGGCGATCTGTCCGTCACGGGCCCCCGAGGGGACGACCCGGACGACACCCTCCGCCTGAGCACCCCACCCGACGCCCTGGCCCCGGTGGCCCTGGCCCAGATCGTCTGCACCTTCTCCGACTCGGAAGCGGCGGAGGGCGACGGCTCGGTGATCCTGGGCGGCCCCGGCAAGGACCCACTGCTCAGGTATGAGTGCACGGACGACGTAAGAGCAAGACCAACGACGGAACCACCACCGTCGGCACCCCTCTAGACCCGCGAAGTCCGGGTCTAGAGAAGCGGCGGGGGAACGCAGAGTGTTTGGGGGCGCGGGGAACTGCGCGACAAGCCCCCACCGGCCCGCCCAAATCACGACCCATCAAGGGCCACCGGAACCAACCGCACCGAAGACGTCGTCTAGGCCAGCGTGCAGCGTCATGGCTCCCGCGGCAACGGCAACGCCGGAATCCGCATCCGAGTGACAGCCGGCGGCCTCCTGGCCGCCCACCTCGCGTTCGTCGCCTGGCTCACGCTGCGTCCCCTGGACGTCCCCTGGGTGATGCCCCCCAATCTGCGCCCGCTGGCCGGTATCGAATCCGACCTCGCACTGGGCTGGCAGGAAGGACTGCGGCGGATCACCGAGGGCCTCGCCCTGCTCGCACCGCTCGGCGTACTGCTGCCCGCGGTGCACGGCAGGGTCGCCGTGTCCCCGCTGGCGTCGCTGGTCCGTACGGTCGCCGCGGGCGTCCTGATCTCGCTCGGCATCGAACTGCTGCAGACCGGCGTGCCGGGCCAGGTCGTGGATGTCGACTCCGTGCTGCTGAACGCGACGGGCGTGGCCCTCGCGCACACCGCGGTGGTGCCGGCGGCCCGCCACTGGCTCCGCCGCAGGACCGAGCGCGCCCAGCGCACGACGACGACCCTGAAGGAGGAGTCGCCTCAGGGTAGGACCCCGACGATTCCCAGGGTCGGGATCGCACCGTAGAGCGACGCTTTGCACCCTTCGTCTGCGTAGCGTTGCAGTCAGATGAGGCAGCCAAGGGGGGCCGCCTCCGACCGACGCTCATGAAGGAGCCGCAATGTCCCGCCTCGCCCGACCCACCAACGGCCGCATGATCGGCGGAGTGTGCGCCGCGCTGGCGCGACGCTTCGGCACCTCCGCGACCACGATGCGCGTGATCTTCCTGCTGTCCTGTCTGCTGCCGGGCCCGCAGTTCCTGCTCTACATAGCGCTGTGGATCTTCCTGCCCTCGGAGGACAAGGCGCGCACCGCCTGGTGACCGGCTGATCTGCATACGCCGATGGGGCGCACCCTGTGTCCAAGGGGTGCGCCCCATCGGCGCGTTCGGGAGGCTCAGCCGAGCGGCAGGCCGTTCACACCGGTTCCGCTGCCGCCGGGCAGGACCTTGCCGACCGGCAGACCGCCGAGGAGCCCCGCGACCGGCTTGGTCGGGCCGTCGGCGAGCAGCTTCTCGGCCAGCGGCTGGGCGGCGGTCATGCTCGTACCGACCGCGGTCTGCCCCTGGCCCAGGGCCTCACCGGCACCGGGCAGCGCCTTGGAGACGTTCTCCGCGGGGAGCGTCCGGGTCACCGTGTCCAGCGCCGAACCGGCGTCCGGCAGGGCCGGTGCAGCGTTCGCGGCGCCCGCGCCGGCGGCGGCGAAGGCGGCACCGAGGGCGGCGACACCGATGGTCTTGGCAGCAGACTGCTTCATTGAATGCGTCCTCGAAATGGGATGACGGGGATGTGAGCGGTCCACGACCGTAAACATGACGAGGCGCCCGCCGCAAACATCGAAATGCGGACGGATTGTGAACACCCGCCCGCATTTCGCGTCCCGAAATCTCGCCGCTCAGCCTTCTTCGGCCGTAGAACCGCTGGTGGAGGCGGTTTGCTGGAACAGCCACTCGGATTTCAGCTCGGCGTAACCGGGCTTGACGACGTCATTGATCATCGCCAGTCGTTCATCGAAAGGAATGAACGCTGATTTCATCGCATTGACGGAGAACCACTGCATGTCGTCGAGCGTGTAACCGAATGCGTCGACAAGGTGCTCGAATTCCTGGCTCATGCTGGTGTGCGACATGAGCCGGTTGTCTGTGTTCACGGTCGTGCGGAAGTGCAGCCGGCGCAGCAGCCCGATCGGGTGCTCGGCGTAGGAGGTGGCGGCGCCGGTCTGGAGGTTGGAGCTGGGGCACATCTCCAGCGGGATGCGCTTGTCGCGCACGTAGGAGGCGAGCCGGCCGAGGTGGACGGTGCCGTCGTCCTTGACCTCGATGTCGTCGATGATGCGCACGCCGTGCCCGAGCCGGTCGGCGCCGCACCACTGCAGGGCCTGCCAGATGGACGGCAGCCCGAAGGCCTCACCGGCGTGGATGGTGAAGTGGTTGTTCTCGCGCTTCAGGTACTCGAAGGCGTCGAGGTGCCGGGTGGGCGGGTAGCCGGCCTCGGCACCGGCGATGTCGAAGCCGACGACGCCCAGGTCGCGGTAGCGGTTGGCGAGTTCGGCGATCTCCAGGGCCCGGGCGGCGTGCCGCATGGCGGTGAGCAGGGCGCCGACGCGGATCCGGCGGCCGCTCTCCCGGGCGATCCGCTCGCCTTCCCGGAAGCCCTCGTTGACGGCTTCGACGACCTCTTCGAGGCTGAGCCCGCCTTCGAGGTGCTGCTCGGGCGCGTACCGCACCTCGGCGTAGACGACACCGTCCTCGGCGAGGTCCTCGGCGCACTCGCGCGCGACCCGCACCAGGGCGTCCCGGGTCTGCATCACGCCGACGGTGTGGGAGAAGGTCTCCAGATACCGCTCCAGCGAGCCGGAGTCGGCGGACTCGCGGAACCAGACGCCGAGCCTGTCCGGATCGGTCTCGGGGAGCTGGGAGTACCCGCTGTCGCGGGCGAGTTCGACGATGGTCCCGGGGCGCAGGCCGCCGTCGAGATGGTCGTGCAGCAGAACCTTGGGCGCCCGGCGGATCTGCTCCGGCGTCGGGGTGTTCGCGATGGTCTGGCTCGTCATTTCCGCACTCTAACTCCTACGCGCGTAGAGCGCCTGTTGGACGTTTTCGTCGATACGTAATGGTGACCCCACCGACGGGTGGCGTACACCCACGCTTCTGACACTGTTCTGTCATGGCACAGCAAGCGACGCCGGTTCGCACGGCCCGGCTGGGGAGAGCGCTCGGCCCGGAACCGACGACGGTGAGCGGGGTGGTGCTGCTGCTCCCCGGAGGTGACGAGACATCACATCGGCGCCCCTCCCCGATGTTGGCGGCGGCCTCGGTCCGCGCCCTGGGGCGCCGCCTCACTCGCGCGGCGCGGGACGAGGGTCTGGCCGCGCACGCCGTGCACTACCGCACCCGCGGCTGGAACGGCGCCGAGGCGAACCTGGCGCGGGACGCCGACTGGGCCGTGGAGGAAGCCGTACGACGCTACGGCGATGTGCCGGTGTGCCTCGCCGGGCTCGACATGGGCGGGCGGGCCGCGCTGCGGGCGGGCGGGCACGAAGCCGTCAACTCCGTGCTGGCCATAGCCCCTTGGCTGCCGGAGGACGATGTCGCCGCACCACCCGAACCGGTGAAACAGCTCGCCGGGCGGCACGTGCTGATCGTGCACGGTACGAACGACCAGCGGACCGACCCCGAGCTGTCCTTCCGGCTGGCCGCCCGGGCGAAGAAGTCGAACCGGCATGTGTGCCGCTTCGAAGTGCACTCCGACGGGCACGGGTTGCATCAGCACCGGGACGAAGTGCACGCGCTGGCCGAGGACTTCGTGATGGGGGTGCTGTTCGGGCGGGCGTTCGCCCGGCCGTTGGAGGACGCGTTCGCGGCTCCGCCCCCGTTGGGTCTGCGGATGCCGCTCGCCTCCGGCTTCGGGCGGCGGCGGTAGCAAGGGTCAGGTGGGGAGCAGGTTGCCCCGCTTCGACAGCAGGAACTTCTTGAAGGCCGCCACCGGCGGAGTGTCCGGGTGGCCGTCCAGCCATGCCACGCCGATCTCGCGCACCGCGCGCGGGGCCGTGACCGTCAGCTCCACGACCCCCGGGCGGGGCACCGCGGGCGGCGGGAGGAGCGCGACCCCGAGACCCGCCGCGACAAGGCCCCTCAGCGTCTCCGCCTCCTCCCCCTCGAAGGCGATACGCGGCTTGAAGCCGGCCTCCCGGCACAGGTCGTCGGTGATACGGCGCAGACCGTAGCCGGGTTCCAGGGTGACGAAGGTTTCGTCGGCGGCCTCGGCCAGGCGGATGCGCCGGCGGGCGGAGAGGCGGTGGTCGGCGGGGACCACCAGGCGTAGCTTCTGTTCGTCCAGGCGGCGGGCGACCAGGTCCGGGGCGTCCGGGACGGGGGACGTCAGGCACAGGTCCAGCTCGCCCGCGCGCAGTCGTTCGATCATCGCCTCGCCGTAGTTCTGCACCAGGCTGAAGCGCACGCGCGGGTGGTCGGCACGGAAGGCCCTGATGAGGCCGGGGACCGTCTCCCAGCCCATGGTGTGCAGAAAGCCGAAGGCGACCTTGCCGGTGGCGAGGTCGGCGTCCGCGCGGACCTCGTCGGCGGCGCGCTCGACCTCGGCGAGGGCGCGTTCGACGGAGGCGAGGAAGGTGCGGCCGGCCGGAGTGAGCGAGACGGTGCGGCCGCGGCGGGCGAACAGGTCGACGCCCAGGTCCTGTTCGAGGCGGACCATGGCGCGCGAGAGGGTCGACTGGGGGACCTGCATCTCCTGCGCGGCGCGCGTGACGTGCTCGGTGCGGGCGACTCCGGCGAAGTAGGCGAGCCGCGGGGCCAGCAACCTCGACATCTCCGTCATGTCTTCTGTGTCACTGGACGGTGACAGTCGCGGCTGTGACCTCTGCTGATGCTCCATGGGAACGATTATGGCGATTCCATGCATTGGACGGATGAGCCGGGGCTCTTTAGGTTCGAAGCATGTCTCCCGCCAGTACCGGGGCGTCCACCATCGTGGGCGCCGCCTCGTCCGTCCCTGCCTCCGACTCCCGTATGGCCCCGGGCGGCCCCGGCTACCGCCGGATGAGCTTCGCCCTCTTCCTCGCCGGTGTGGCGACCTTCGCCCTCCTGTACTCCACCCAGGCCCTGCTGCCGCTGATCTCCGGCGAGTTCGGGGTGGCGGCGAGCGAGGCGAGCTGGACGGTGGCGGCGGCGACCGGCGGTCTGGCGCTGTTCGTCCTTCCGATGAGCGCGCTGTCGGAGCGCTTCGGGCGTCGTACGGTCATGACGGGCTCGCTGGCGGTCGCGGTGACGATCGGCCTGCTGGTCCCCTTCGCTCCCTCGCTGACCTGGCTGGTCGTGCTGCGGGCGGTGCAGGGGGCGGCGCTGGCGGGTCTGCCGGCGTCGGCTACGGCGTATCTCGCGGAGGAGGTCCGCCCGAAGGCGCTGATCACGGCGATCGGTCTGTTCGTCGCGGGCAACAGCGTGGGCGGCATGAGCGGCCGGGTGATCACCGGCTGGGTCGCACAGGAGTGGGGCTGGCGGGTGGCGGTCGGGGTGATCGGCGCGCTGGCGGTGGCCTGCGCGGTGGCGTTCCGGCTGCTGCTGCCGGCGCCGAAGCACTTCGTGGCGGGCTCGCTGAAGCCGCGGGTCCTGGCCCGTACGGTCCGCGACCACCTCTCGGACCCCCTGCTCCGCCGCCTCTACGCGATCGGCGCGCTGTTCATGACGGTGTTCGGCGGGGTGTACACCGTGATCGGCTACCGCCTGACGGAGGCGCCGTTCGGGCTGCCGCAGGGCATCGTCGGCTCGATCTTCCTGGTCTACCTGGTGGGCACGGTGTCGGCGTCGACGGCGGGCCGTCTGGTGGGCCGCCTCGGCCGCCGGGGCGCGCTGTACGCGGCGGGCGGCACGACGGCGGCGGGCCTGCTGCTGTCCCTGGCCGACTCGTTGCCGCTGGTCCTGCTGGGCCTGGTGCTGATCACGGGCGGCTTCTTCGCGGGCCACGCGGTCGCCTCGTCGGCGGTCAGCAAGGCGGCGACCCACGGCCGCGCACAGGCGTCCGCGCTGTACCAGTCGGCGTACTACATCGGCTCCAGCGCGGGCAGCACGGTCGGCGCGATCGCGTTCCACGCGGGCGGCTGGGCGGGGACGGTGGGCGTCGGCGTGCTGGCTGTGGCCGGCGTGGTCACGATCACGGTGTTCGGCTCGCGAGCGGCCCGGGTGGCGGCACGACGGACGCCGGTGGCGCTGCACTGAGCGGCGCACGGATTTTCCTCGCCCCCGCCGCGCTTCGGCCCTGAAGGGGCCTCGTCCTCAAACGCCGGACGGGCTGAATCAGCCCCTCCGGCGTTTGAGGAGCGGAGGTCCAGGGGGCAGAGCCCCCTGGGGCGGGGTCGAAGGGGCGGCAGCCCCTTCTGGGGATCCCCCTCTGGGGAGGGACCGGTAGGGGCGGCGCGGGCGAACCCTTCTCACCTGCACCTTTTCCCACTCCGCACGCCATTGTCAGTGGGCTGCGGTAGCTTCCGAAGTGCTGGACGCAATGAGGCGTGCGACACAGGAACGGCCACAGGGGTGGGTGGACGATGAGCAACACGGCGACTACGACGGACCTCGACGCCACACTGGAGCGGCACCGGGTCGAACTGACCGGGTACTGCTACCGGATGCTCGGCTCGTCCTTCGAGGCGGAGGACGCGGTGCAGGACACCCTCGTCCGGGCCTGGCGCAGCTACGACAAGTTCGAGGGCCGCTCCAGCGTCCGCTCCTGGCTGTACCGCATCGCGACCAATGTCTGCCTGGACATGCTGAGCGCGGGCAACAAGCGCGCCCGCCCGATGGACCTGACCGACTCCACGCCGCTCGCCCAGGCCGCCCTCTCCCCCCGCCCCGATCACACCTGGCTGGAACCCATGCCCGACGCCCGTGTGCTGCCGACGGTCCAGGACCCGGCCGAGGCCGCCGTCGCCAAGGAGTCCGTGCGGCTGGCCTTCATGGCCGCGCTCCAGCAACTGCCGCCCAAGCAGCGGGCGGTACTGATCCTGCGCGAGGTGCTGGCCTGGAAGGCGAGCGAGGTCGCCGAACTGCTCGGCACCTCGGTCGCCTCGGTCAACAGCGCCCTCCAGCGGGCCCGCGCCACACTGGCCGAACGGGAGCAGCAGGGCGCCGACGCGTCCGTGGCGGACCCGCTGGACGAGGAGCAGCAAAAGCTCCTGGACCGCTATGTCGCGGCCTTCGAGGGCTACGACATGACCGCGCTGACGGCATTGCTGCACGAGGACGCCATCATGACGATGCCGCCGTTCGACCTGTGGCTGACGGGCCCGTCGGACATCACCGGCTTCATGACCACCCTGGGCGCCTCCTGCGCCAACTCCCGTCTCCTGCCCGTCCAGGCCAACGGCCTGCCCGGCTTCGCCCACTACAAGCCGGACGAGGAGAACGGCGGCTACACCCCGTGGGCGGTGCAGGTGCTGGAGATCTCAGACGGCCGGATCACCGGGTTCCACTGCTTCCTCGACACCAAGCGCTGGTTCCCGCTGTTCGGGCTGCCCCTCCACCTCGAAGCGGAGGCCGACGAGATCGAGAAGGGCGAGTAGGGCGGGATCGGGGTCGCGCAGGCGTATCCGGCCGCCGCGGCGGCGGGCGGCGAGCTGGAGCCGCGCGAGCAGATCGACGGCGCCGAGACCCGGTGGCCCGAGGCCTGCCACATCGCACACCACGACCCCGGGACCGGACCCCTCCAGCAGCGCGCGCACGTCGTCGCACAACCCTGTCACCTGGTCCTTGGTGACGGGTCCTGCCGGCACGAGTACAGCGGGTGTCATGGCGTCCACGATCGGTAGACCGGGCGGACACCCGGAACTCATCGCGGGCCCGCCGAGGATCACGTCCCGGCATGCCGAACGGGACCGGCGACGGTCCGCCGATCCCGTTCACGCGAAAGGAACCCCTGGACAGAGGGGACAGAGGGGACAGAGGGGACAGGGGGGACAGAGGGGACAGGGGCGTCAGGCAATACGCTCCAGCACGACGGGCGACGCCGTGAAGTCCGTCCCCGCCGCCGCGATGTCGTACGAGCCCTCCATCGCCTGAAGCGCGTACGCGAAGCGCTCCGGGGTGTCGGTGTGCAGGGTCAGCAGGGGCTGGCCCGCGGTCACCGTGTCGCCGGGCTTGGCGTGCATCTCCACGCCCGCGCCCGCCTGCACCGGGTCCTCCTTGCGGGCGCGGCCCGCGCCGAGGCGCCAGGCGGCGACGCCGATGTCGTAGGCGTCGAGGCGGGTCAGGACGCCGGAGGACGGCGCCTTCACCACATGCCGCTCACGTGCCACCGGCAGCTCCGCGTCCGGGTCGCCGCCCTGCGCCGCGATCATCCGGCGCCAGACGTCCATCGCCGAGCCGTCGGCCAGGGCCTTCGCCGGGTCGGCATCGCGAACGCCCGCGGCGTCCAGCATTTCGCGGGCCAGGGCGATCGTCAGCTCGACGACGTCCGACGGGCCGCCGCCCGCCAGAACCTCCACCGACTCGCGGACCTCGAGGGCGTTGCCGGCCGTCAGGCCCAGCGGGGTCGACATGTCCGTCAGGAGGGCGACCGTCTTCACGCCGTGGTCGGTGCCCAGGCCCACCATGGTCGACGCCAGCTCACGCGCGTCCTCGATGGTCTTCATGAAGGCGCCGGTGCCCACCTTCACGTCCAGGACCAGCGAGCCCGTACCCTCCGCGATCTTCTTCGACATGATCGACGACGCGATCAGCGGGATCGCCTCGACGGTGCCCGTGACATCCCGCAGCGCGTACAGCTTCTTGTCGGCAGGGGCCAGGCCGTCGCCCGCCGCGCAGATCACCGCGCCGGTGGTGTCGAGGACCGACAGCATCTCCTCGTTCGAGAGCAGCGCCCGCCAGCCGGAAATCGACTCCAGCTTGTCCAGCGTGCCGCCCGTGTGACCGAGGCCCCGGCCCGAGAGCTGGGGCACCGCCGCGCCGCACGCCGCCACCAGGGGCGCCAGCGGCAGCGTGATCTTGTCACCGACGCCGCCCGTGGAGTGCTTGTCGGCGGTCGGACGGGACAGCGAGGAGAAGTCCATGCGCTCGCCGGAGGCGATCATCGCGGCCGTCCAGCGGGCGATCTCACGCCGGTTCATTCCGTTGAGCAGGATCGCCATGGCGAGCGCGGACATCTGCTCGTCGGCGACCTCCCCACGGGTGTACGCGTCGATGACCCAGTCGATCTGCTCGTCGCTGAGCTCACCGCGGTCCCGCTTGGTGCGGATGACGGAGATGGCGTCCATGCCGTTCCTTCCGAAAGTTCCAGGAAGTGCACGGCCCCTCCGATCAACTCAGAGGGGCCGCACGGGAGTTACTTGGTGAGATGGTCCGGGCCGAAGGCCTGCGGCAGCATCTCGGAGAGCGGGAGGATGCCCGCCGGTGTCTCCAGCAGCAGGCCGGGGCCGCCGAACTCGTACAGCAGCTGCCGGCACCGGCCGCACGGGACGAGGATCTCGCCCCTGCCGTCCACGCAGGTGAAGTGCGTGAGCCGGCCGCCCCCCGTGCGCTGCAGCTCCGAGACAAGACCGCACTCGGCGCACAGGCCGAGGCCGTAGGAGGCGTTCTCCACATTGCAGCCGGAGACCGTGCGACCGTCGTCGACCAGGGCCGCGACGCCGACCGGGTAGCCCGAGTAGGGGGCGTACGCGTGGCTCATCGCCTCGCGCGCCACCTCCCGCAGGGCGTCCCAGTCGAAGTCGCCCGTCGTCACTTGCCCTGGCCCTTCCGGTACGGCAGACCGTCCGCCTTCGGCATCCGCAGGCGCTGGGCCGACAGGGCGAGAACGATCAGCGTGATGACGTACGGCGTGGCCGAGACGACCTGGTTCGGGACCTCGTTGGTGCCCGCGTACCAGGTGAACACCAGGGCGCCGATGAGCAGGGTCACCGCGGAGGAGGTGTACTTCTTCCGGAACGCCAGCCAGATCGCGCCGATGACCAGCAGCAGCGCGCCGAGCAGCAGCAGGGCGTGGACGTTCTCCGAGCCGCCGCGCAGGTTGAGGCTGTCGGTGTAGCCGAACAGACCGGCGCCGATGGCGAGTCCGCCCGGCATCCAGTTACCGAAGATCATCGCGGCGAGGCCGATGTAACCGCGGCCGCTGACCTGGCCCTCCAGATAGAAGGGGTTCGCCACGATGGAGAGGAAGACACCGCCGAGACCGGCCAGACCGCCGGAGATGATCACGGCGATGTACTTGTACTTGTAGACGTTCACACCGAGGGACTCGGCGGCGACCGGGTTCTCACCGCAGGAGCGCAGCCGCAGACCGAAGGCCGTGCGCCACAGGATCCACCAGGTGGCGGGGATCAGCGCGATCGCGATCAGGGTCAGCCAGGAGACATTGGTGACCAGACCGCCGAGCAGACCGGCGATGTCCGAGATGAAGAACCAGCCCTGGTCGTTCAGATCCCGCAGCCAGTCCGACAGCCCTGGCACCGTGAAGTTGCCGAGCGAGTCGATCGCCGGGGACTGCTTGGCGGAGCCGCCCGGGTGGCCCTCGAAGGCGAGGGGGGCGAGGTAGCGGGTGGCGCCGAGGGCGAGGATGTTGATCGCCACACCGGAGACGATGTGGTTGACGTTGAAGGTGACGGTGACGAAGGCGTGCAGCAGGCCGCCGATCGCGCCACCGGCGACGCCGACGAGGACACCGGTCCACGGGCCCCACTGGAAGCCGGCCCAGGCACCGAACCAGGTGCCGAGGATCATCATGCCTTCGAGGCCGATGTTGACGACGCCCGCCCGCTCGGCCCACAGACCGCCGAGACCGGCGAGGCCGATCGGCACGGCGAGCTGGAGCGCGGTGGACATCTGGCTGACGTTGGTGATGCCGTCGGCGCCGGTGATGATGCGGACGATCGAGGTCAGCGCCAGGGCTCCGGCGATGACCAGCAGCAGGACCGGCCACGACAGGCGGCGGCCCGTCGGTGCCGCGGGCTGCAGCGTGGGCTGGTTGACGTCGACCGCTGAGGTTGGGGTGGTCATCGGCCGGCCACCTCCTTCGTGTTGTTGTCGGCGCCGAGCACGTGGCCGGCGGCGAGTTCCGCGCCGACCCGGCGCTGCTGGCGGCGCAGGCCCCACTCGCGGACGGCCTCGTAGGAGACGACGACCGAGAGCACGATCAGGCCCTGCATGATGACCGCGATCTCCTTGTCGTAGTCGTAGAAGTCCAGCTCGGGCGAGGCCTTGTCGAGCCAGGCCCACAGCAGGGCGGCGAACGCGATGCCGACCGGGCTGTTACGGCCGAGCAGCGCGATGCCGATGCCGAGGAAGCCGATGCCGGTGGGGAAGTTCAGGCTGTAGGTGTGGGTGTCGCCGAGCAGGATCGGCAGACCCGCGAGGCCGGCGATACCGCCGGAGATCAGCATGGCGGTGAGCACCATGCGCTTGGGGTCGACACCGCTGGCCGCGGCGGCGGACTCCGAGGCGCCGGAGGCGCGCAGGTCGAAGCCGAAGCGGGTGCGGTTGAGGACGATCCAGTAGCCGATGCCGAGCAGCACGGCGAGGATGACCAGGCCGTAGATCTCGCCGGCGTCGCCCATGTCGATACCGGGGATCCAGCCGGACTCGTGCATCTCGCCGGTGGTGTTGTTGTTGCCGACCTTCACACCGAAGACGTCGGGCAGCCACAGGTAGGCGATGACGGAGGTCGCGATCGCGTTGAGCATGATCGTCGCGACGACCTCGCTGACGCCCCGGGTGACCTTCAGGACACCGGCGATACCGGACCAGAAGGCACCGGTGCAGATCGCGGTCAGCAGCAGCAGCGGGACCTGGATGGCGGCCGGCAGGTCGGCGTGGGCGCCGACGATGGCGGCCATCATGGCGGCGAGCTGGTACTGGCCGTCGACGCCGATGTTGAACAGGTTCATCCGGAAGCCGATGGCCACCGCGAGGGCCGCGATGTAGTACATCGAGGCCTGGTTGATGATCAGGACCTGGATGTCGGAGAACGAGGCCTGCTCGAACATCAGGGTGTACGGCTCGACCGGGCTCTTGCCCGAGGCGATCAGCACGATCGCGCTGAGCACGAAGGCCACGGCGAGCGTGATGACCGGCCCGGCCACTGCGAGGAGCACGCGCTCCTTGTCGAACTTCTTCATCAGCGGGCCTCGTCTTCGCCGGACTCGGGGGTTTCTTCGTGCTCCAGGTGGCCGGTCACGGCACCGGTCATCGCCGAGCCGAGCTCATCCGGGGTGATGGTGGCCGGGTCGGCGTCCGCGACCAGCTTGCCGTTGTAGATCACCCGGAGCGTGTCGGACAGGCCGATGAGCTCGTCGAGGTCGGCGGAGATCAGCAGCACGGCCAGGCCCTCGCGGCGGGCCTCACGGATGTGGTCCCAGATCGCGGCCTGCGCGCCGACGTCCACACCGCGGGTGGGGTGGGCGGCGATCAGGAAGCGCGGCGTGTGGCTCATCTCGCGGCCGACGATCAGCTTCTGCTGGTTGCCGCCGGACAGCGAGGCGGCGGTGACGTCGATGCCGGGGGTGCGGACGTCGTACGCCTCGACGATGCGGCGCGTGTCCTCCTGCGCGGCCTTCGGGTCCAGCCATACGCCCTTGGCGAGGGGCTTCTCGGTGACATGGCCGAGGATGCGGTTCTCCCAGAGGGGGGCCTCCAGGAGCAGGCCATGGCGGTGGCGGTCCTCGGGGATGTAGCCGATGCCCTGCTCGCGGCGCTTGCGGGTGGGCCAGGCGGTGATCTCCTCCTCGGCCAGCGTGATGGTGCCGGAGTCGGCGCCCTTCAGGCCGATGAGGGCGTCGACCAGTTCGGTCTGGCCGTTGCCCTCGACGCCGGCGATGCCCAGGACCTCGCCCGCGTGGATGGTGAAGCTGATGTCGTCCAGCAGGGCCTTGCCGCCGGGCGCCTCAAGGCGCAGCTTGTCGACGGTGATGACCGGGCGGTCGGTGACCGTGGACTCGGCGGTCTCCGGGGTGGGCAGCTCGCTGCCGACCATCATCTCGGCGAGCTGACGCGGGGTCGTCTCGGAGGGGACGGCCGTGCCGACGGTGGTGCCGCGGCGGATGACGGTGATCTCGTCGGCTACGGAGAGCACTTCGCCCAGCTTGTGGGAGATGAAGATGACGGAGAGGCCCTCGGCCTTGAGCTCGCGAAGGTTGTCGAAGAGGGCGTCCACCTCCTGCGGCACCAGGACGGCCGTGGGCTCGTCGAGGATCAGCGTGGTGGCGCCGCGGTAGAGGACCTTGAGGATCTCCACCCGCTGGCGGGCGGCGACGCCGAGCTCCTCCATAAGACGGTCGGGCTCCACCTCGAGGCCGTAGCGCTCGGAGAGCTCCTTGATCTTGCGGCGGGCCTTGCCACCGATGCCGTAGAGCTTCTCGCTGCCGAGGACCACGTTCTCCAGGACCGTGAGGTTGTCGGCGAGCATGAAGTGCTGGTGGACCATGCCGATACCGAGGGCGATGGCGTCGGCCGGGGACGAGAAGGTGACCTGCTTGCCGCCGACCGCGATGGTGCCCTCGTCCGGCTTCTGCATGCCGTAGAGGATCTTCATCAGGGTCGACTTGCCGGCGCCGTTCTCGCCGACGAGGGCGTGGACGGTGCCCTTGCGGACCGTGAGGTGGATGTCGTGGTTGGCCACGACGCCCGGGAATCGCTTCGTGATCCCGGCGAGCTCGACGGCGGTCACCTGACCGTTGACCGCCGCGCCGGCCGGAGGGCTGCTGGACGCGTTGATGGCGCACTCTCCTGGGGACGGGGGCCGTCTACGCGCGTAGCGCCCCTACGGCATACAAAGGGGTGACGCATCGCTGACAACGGGGTACGGGGGTCAAGTCTCCCCGTACCCCGTTGAGCGGACGTAACCCCGCGGTTACACGCTGCTCAGGGTGTTGGTTCTCAGCTGCTCTTGACCTTGATCCCGCCGTTGATGATCTTCTTCTTGGCCGTCTCGATGGCTTCCTGAAGCTCGGCATCGTCCGCGAACTTCGGGTTGGAGTCCGCCAGACTCACCTCACCGGTCTTCAGATCGCCACGAACGATACCGGTCTCGGGGGTGCCGTCCTCGACCGACTTCGCCAGGTTGTACACCGCCTTGGCGACGTCCTTCATCGCCGAAGTGAGGATCGCGTCCTTGTACTTGGCGAGGGCTTCCTGCTTGTACTGGTCGGAGTCGACACCGATGGCCCACACCTTGTTGGCGGCGGCGGCCTCGATGACGCCCTGGCCGGAGAGACCGGCGGCCGCGTAGACGACGTCCGCCTTCTTCTCGATCTGGCCCTCGGCGGCCGTCTTGCCCTTGTCGGGGCTGGAGAAGCCGCCCTCGTCCGCGGTCTGGGTGAGGTACTGGGAGAGGACCGTCGCCTTGGGGTTGGTGTCCTTGACGCCCTGCTCGAAGCCCGCCTGGAACTTGTGGATCAGCGGGATGTCCACACCGCCCACGAAGCCGACGACGTTCGACTCGGTGCTCTTGGCCGCGGCGACGCCGGCCAGGTAGGAGGCCTCCTCCTCGGAGAAGACCAGGTCGGCGACGTTCTTCGCCTCGATCGTGGAGTCGTCGACGATGCCGAAGGTGGTGTCCGGGAACTTCTCCGCGGCGGCCTTCACGGCGGTGGCGTAGGCATAGCCGACACCCACGACCGGGTTGTAGCCCTGCTTGGCCAGCGACTCCAGGCGCTGCTGCTTGTCCGCGTCGGTCTCGCCCTCGGTGGGCTCGACGTCCTGCGTCTCGTAGCCGAACTCCTTCTTCGCCTGCTCCAGACCCGCGTAGGCCGCGTCGTTGAAGGACTGGTCGCCCTTGCCGCCGACGTCGTAAGCGATGGCCAGGCCCTTGTCGCCCTTGGAGTCGGACGAGCCGCTCTCGGTCGAGGTGCCGCCGCAGGCGGAGAGCGCGAGGGCCAGAGAGGCGGTCGCTGCGCCTGCGACCGTGATCCGGGAAATCCGGCGCATGTGAGGGTGCTCCTAGTCGTACTGGCGGGGCCGGGGAAGTGCGGGTGCGCCTCCGCGTCGTTCGGTGCGTGCTCTCGGCGTCTGGACGGAGGTCCTCGTAGCGGAGCTACCAGGGCCTCCGGCCGGTGCGGCGAGAGTGCGTGCCGGGCGGCGTGGGGGTGTGCCTGCACTTCCCCGGGGTCGCCGAGCGCCGGACGATGGTGCCTTACAGCTTCGGCGCTGGCTTCGCCGCAGATTAACGCGCGTAGACCTGCCTGAAAACCCCTTCTGTCCACCTTGTTATCCGGCCGTGGCCAACAGCACCCGAGCGTTGACCTCAGGCTTGCCGAACGCAAAGGGAAGGTGGCGTTGGGTGACTTCGCCGGGAACGCCGAAGCGGGCGGGTGTCTGGACACCCGCCCGCTCAAGGCACGTTCGACTCCTTGCGGCGACTACTCGGTCTTGACCTTGATCGAGCCGTCGATGATGCCCTTCTTGGCCTTGGCCACGGCATCGGTGAGGCCCGCGATCTCGGCCATCTTCGGGTTGCTCTCCGCGAGGCCCACGCCGTTCACCTTCAGGTCGAAGGTCTGGACACCGGTCAGCGGCTTGTCGTCGTCGACGGACTTGGCGAGGGCGTACACCGCGCCGCCGACGTCCTTGAGCGCGGAGGTGAGGATGTAGTCCTTGTACGCCGCGAGCGCTTCCTGCTGGTACTGGTCGGAGTCGACACCGATCGCCCAGACCTTCGCCTTGGCGGCGGCCTCGATCACACCCTGACCGGACAGACCGGCCGCCTGGTAGACGACGTCCGCGTTCTTCTCGATCTGGCCCTCGGCGGCGGCCTTGCCCTTGTCCGGGCTGGAGAAGCCACCCTCTTCGGCCGTCTGGGTCAGGTACTGCGAGATGACCTTGACCTTGCCGCCGCTGGTGTCCTCGACGCCCTGCTTGTAGCCGGCCTCGAACTTGTGGATCAGCGGGATGTCCACACCGCCGACGAAGCCCACGGTGTTGGTCTTGGTGGCCTTGGCCGCGGCGACACCGGCGAGGTAGGAGGCCTGCTCCTCGGCGAAGACCAGCGAGGCGACATTGTCGCCCTTGACGACGGAGTCGACGATGCCGAAGGTGGTGTCGGGGTAGTCCTTGGCCACGGCCTCCATGGCGGGGCCGTAGGCGAAGCCGACGCCGATCACCGGGTTGTAGCCCTGCCGGGCGAGCGAGGCGAGCCGCTGCTCCTTGTCGGCGTTGGTCTCACCCTCGGTGGGCTCGATGTCGGCGGTCTTGTAGCCGAACTCCTTCGCGGCCTTCTCCAGGCCGGCGTAAGCGGCGTCGTTGAAGGACTGGTCGCCCTTGCCGCCGATGTCGTACGCGATGGCGAGACCGAGGTCCTCCTTCTCGGAGGAGCTGCCGCTGTCGCTGGTGCCACCGCAGGCCGTGGCAGCGAGCGCGATGGACGCGACCCCCACCGCGACACGGGTCAGTTTGGATGTCCGACGCATCGTGAAGTTCCCCATTCTCCAAGCCCCGCAGTGGGTGCTGAGTTCGGCGCACATTAACGCGCGTAGACACTCCTGGGAACGGGGTATCGCGTGGCCGTTATCCATTCGTGCCGATGGCCGGTTACGTCCCCGTGAACCACCGGATCGAAAGGTACGTTCCGGGGCATCAGCGCGCATGCCTGAACGCCATGCGGTCAGCCTCCACCCGGTCCGCTCCGCCCGCAACCGGAACGGGCCTACAGGTCGATCAGCGCCGCCGCCGTGAACAGCTCCACGCCCACCGTGATCGCGTGCTCGTCCACGTCGAAGTCACCCTGATGGAGGTCGCGCACCGTGCGCTCGCCCGGGATGCGGACGCCGAGGCGGGCCATCGCGCCGGGGACGTGCTCCAGGTACCAGGAGAAGTCCTCGCCGCCGAGGCTCTGCTCGGTGTTCTCCACGGAGTCGGCGCCGCGGCGGGCGATCATCGCGTCGCGCAGCAGTTCGGCGATGCCGGAGTCGTTGACCACGGGCGGCACTCCGCGCACGTAGTTGATCTCGGACTTGGCCCGGTGCAGGTTGGCGACCTCGTCGATCGCGGCGACCAGGATGTCGGGCGCCTGCCGCCAGGCGTCGATGTCCAGGCAGCGCACGGTCCCGGAGAGCTCGGCGTGCTGCGGGATGACGTTCGGGGCGTGGCCGGACTCGATCCGTCCCCAGGTCACGGCGAGTCCACTCCGGGTGTCCACGCGCCGCGCGACCAGCGCGGGCACGTCGGTGACCACACGGGCGACGGCGGTGACCAGGTCGGTGGTCAGATGGGGGCGCGCGGTGTGGCCGCCGGGGCCGGCGAGGGCGATCTCCAGGCGGTCGCAGGCGGAGGTGATGGCGCCCTCCCGGATGCCGATCCGCCCGGCGTCCACCCGGGGGTCGCAGTGCACGGCGACGATCCGCCCGACGCCCTCCAGCACCCCGCAGTCGATGGCGTCGGCGGCGCCGCCGGGCAGCACCTCCTCGGCGGGCTGGAAGATCAGCCGTACGGGCCGCGGCAGCAGGCCCTGACTGTGCAGGTCGGCGAGGACGAGCCCGGCGCCGAGCACCACGGTGGTGTGCACGTCGTGCCCGCAGGCGTGCGCCCGGTCGGGCACGGTCGAGCGGTACGGGCACTCGGTCTTGGCGTCCGGGATGGGCAGGGCGTCGATGTCGGCCCGCAGGGCGAGCGCGGGCAGCCCGTCGTCCCAGTTGCCGATGTCGCAGACGAGCCCGGTCCCGACCGCGAGCACCCTCGGCTCAAGGCCGGCCTTCTCCAGGCGCTCCTTGATCGCGGCGGTCGTACGGAACTCCTGGTTGCCGAGCTCGGGGTGCATGTGCAAGTCACGGCGGAAGGCGACGAGTTCGTCACGCAGCGCCTCCGGCAGCGTGCCGGGAAGCAGCGCTTCCCCGGCTTCCCCCGGGAGATCGGCCTCGGACTCTACGGACATCAATTGCTTCACCCTCTGAAGGGTAGGACGCCCGGGTGGCCAACTGACCCTCGATCAACAAAAGTTCAGCCCGTTAGGGGAAGAAAAACTGGCCGCCAGACGCATAGATGTGGGTTGGGATGGGTAAGCTCCCGCATTTTTCGAGCGAGTCGATCATGATTACCCACCCGCTCTCCTACCAACCCTTACCACGCCACAGACACCCGCGTCGGTTCTGTTCACCTGTCGGAAGCCGGCGTCGAGGCCCCCTCAAGCGTGCGTACGGCCTCCAGCGCGCGCAGGATGCGGGTCAGGTCGGCCGGGGCGGCGGCCAGGCGGACCGGGGTGCCGGCGTCGTCGAGGTCGGCGACGTGCCAGCTCCGGGGCACGGTGTCGCCGTCGCTGCCGCGCGCTCGCCGTACCTCCTTGACGGTTAGCCGCCGGGCCGGGATGACCCGGGCCGCGTACCGCCCGGGGCCCGGCGTCACCGCGGGCGGCTCGTCGCCGCCGAGGGCGATGTGGGTGCCGAAGCCGTGCGGGTTGTAGTCGGTGGACTCCAGGAAGCGGGCGGGGAGGAAGACCTCCTCCTGCTCGGTGTCCGCCTCGGTCAGCGCGGGCGGGCGAATGCCGGTGGCACGCCAGGCCCAGGCGGTCATGGCGAGGGTGGCGACGGTGCCCGCGGCGGCCCAGATGACGGTCTTCGGGGAGTCGAAGAGCGTCGTGGGGTGCAGGTAGCACAGGGGCAGCAGCCACATGCCCGTCCCCACGAGGACGGCCGCGAAGGGCAGGGCCGACGGAAGGACCTCGTCGTCGGGGAGCCGACGCCCGCGCAGGCGCATCAGCATCTGGGCGGCGGGGTAGCCCGCGGCGAGGGCGAGTCCGGCGGAGACGGCGGCCAGGTCGCCGGGCGGAGAGACATGCTCACGCCAGATGTAACGGCTCCCCGCGACCTCCATGATGTCGCCGCGCCAGACGGTGAGCTCGACCTTGTCACCGGGCCGGAACTCCAGGGCGGCCTCCCGTGAGACGCGGAGCCGGTCGATCGGCTGATCATCGGCGAAGAACAGTCGGCCACTCCCCTTGGGCCCGTCCTTGTCGGCCCGCTCGATCACGGCCGGGAGGGTCGACAGGCACTCGCGCCGGTCGGCGGCGGGCGTGGTGTCCGTGCACGGGACGGCCGCCTCCCACTCCCGTTCGTACGCATCGACATGCGGCACGAGCCAGGCGGCGAGCCCCGCTCCGGCGAGCAGCAGGACGCACAGGACGGGGGACCAGACCGAGCCGCGTCCTGCGGTGCGCTGGGAGACGATGACGAGGCGGTCCGACTCGGGGGTGCCGTGGCGACGGTGCAGGGCGCGCAGGGCGTCCAGGCCGGTGTCGAAGTCCCGGTCGCCGCCCCATCCCACGGGCAGGGGCAGCTGCCGCTCGCGCCCGTCGCGCAGTGCCAGGAGGACGTGCCGGGACTGCTCGCCCCGGGGCCACGTCTTCACCCGTACGCGCAGGTCGGCGATGTCCGGCCAGGGCACGGTCCGGCGCCGGGTGCGGACTCCGCGGGCGTCGGCGCGGACCTCGGCGGAGGCGGAGCGCAGGGCTGCGAGACCGATGCCGAGGCAGAGCGCGCCGACAGCGACGAGCGGAACGGGGCCGCCCAGGACGAGACCCAGGGCGGCGAGGAGGACCCCGGCCGCCATGATCCCTACGACGACCCGGAGGGCCCGCCGCCAGCGGGACCGGAGGATGACTTCACCATTCACACCGGGCATCCTGACGTGCGCGGCGCGAGAAGCGCGTGTCGGGTGTCCGGCAGTTTTCGGGCCGCCGAAGTTGCCGGTAACGGGCGCTCACGCACTCCTACGCCGCCGTCAGCTCGCACCACACGTACTTGCCCCGGTTGCCGTGTCTGGACAGCGGCTGCCACCCCCATACGTCGGTACAGGCCCGCACGAGAGCAAGCCCCACGCCCCTCCTCCAGCTCGCAGACCCGCTCCCACGACAGCGGAGGCAGGGAAGGAGTTCAGGAACACACCGTCAGCGATGTCGTCCGGGAACGGGACTGGCAGGTCGGCGTCGTCGGATTCCTGGAATGCGAAGCCGTGGTACTCCACATCCGCATCGAGGTGTTGCCGCCGGACAAGTTCGGCCATGGGAGCCCTTCGGCATGACAGACGACGGGTCATCCCCCGATAGCAAGTCGGTGTCCCTACGCCACCGTCACCGCGGCCAACCGAGTAGCGTCCCGAGCCGGCCCCGTAACGCTGGACAGGAAGCCACGCGCCCGGAGTGTTCGGCGTGGACGTCTCCCCGCGGATGTGGCCCTGGCCCGCGAGGCGCACCCACCAGGCGGCCACGTACTGCTGTCGTTCCAGGCGCCGGACGCCGCCGAGGAACACATCCACTTCACGGAACGCTTCGGCCGCCGAGGTCAGCCAATCCTGATCGTCCCACCGTTCTCCCACACGCCTGGTGGGCAGATGGTCAAGCCTGGCCGGGATCGGCCCCTGGGCCCTCCGGGTCCTCCGCGAACAGGTCCTCGGCGCGCTCGACCGTGCGGGAACGCTCCAGCCAGGTGTCCACGAGGTCGAGGTCGGTGCACGTGGTGATGCGCTCCCGTACGCCGTCGGACACGGCGATGCCACGCACCTCCAGCACGGACAGGATCCCCTTGGCCTCCCCTTCGGCCACGCCCTCCGCCTTGCCTTCGGCAAGGCCTTCCAGGTAGGCCGTCTCGATCATTGTTCCCCGGCCGGGGAAGTAGGTGACGGGCGACATGATTCCCTTCCATTTCTCTCCGGCTGGAGTCTTACCCAGGGTCGTTTCCAGGAACTCGAAGACGTATCTGACGGTCTCTGGATCCGTATCGAGGAGTTCGTGCAGGGCGCTTCCGATCGCCTCCAGTATGGCGCCGCGCTCGGGGCCGCGGGCGTGTGCCAGGGCGGAGAGTGCGGCAAGTGGGAGGTTCTTCGTCGCGGTCCTGACATCGGTGATCACCGGCGAGTTGTCCGGCCCGGCGACCAGCGGGTGCGTCCGTTGAGACGTCCAGCCACGACTGCCGCAGTCGAAGGGACCGGCTGCCCACTTGGCCGTGGCCCGGTCCTGGCAGACCACGAGGAGCAGTACGGGCAGGCGGTACTTGGGCTGGAGGTAGGCGATGTAGTAGGCCCAACTGGCCTCCTTGCCCTCGACCTTGCCGGACTGCGCCTCGATGGCGAGCAGGAAGTCCTCCCCGTCGGACGGCCCGATGCGCAGCACGGTGTCCACACGCCGTTCCAGCGGCCGGGCCTCCGTCACGTCCGTGGTGACGGCGTCCACAGTCGCCTTCGCGGATAAGGGAACGCCCAGCATCCCGAACACGGGAGCCAGGACCTCGGGTCGTTCCTGGAAGATCCGGTGCATGCCCTCATGAGCTGAAGTGACCATTCACGCAAGGTAGATCGACTATCGGGCAGGTCACTCGGACAATTGGCGCCCGTTCACCCTTTCGAGCGGCGCCGAAACGTTCGGCCGCCGAGGCAGCTCACGCCGAGCTGACCGCCGCCAGCCGGTGCACGTCCTTCGCCGAGCCCGTGACGCCGGACAGGAAGCCCTGGGCCCGGGGTGAGGCGTGGTCGGTGAGCCAGGTGGGGTCGATGTCGCAGACCGCGACCTTCACCTCCGTGCCGGCCAGGGCCAGCGGGAGGGTGTGGACGACCGTGGACGGGAAGCTCAGGATCGTTTTGCCGATCGGGCCTCGGCGGGCGATCAGTTCCAGGGGGAGGTCCGGGCGGACTATCTCCAGACCGGTCTCGACCGCCAGGCGGTGCAGTTTCTCGGTCCTCTCGCGGCGGTGGGCGAAGTAGCGGGTGGCGCCGTGGGTCTTGGCCAGGGTGCGGACCGCCTCCAGGTAGCGGTCGGCGTCCACCACGCCCGTCTCCACCAGCGAGGTGCCCACCATGTCCGCGCCCTTGCCGATGCGGGGCGGGCCGAAGCGGCCCCGGGTCCAGGCGAAGTCGTTCGTCGACATCGCCATGCCCGGCAGGGTCTCCTCCATCGGCATGGAGGAGAAGATCTCCACCCTGCGGTTCTCCCCCGGCGTCAGACGGCGGCGGGCCGCCGAGGACGCCGGGGCCAGGATCAGGTCCCGGGGGCCCGGCCGGCCGCCCTTGCGGTGCCAGCGCACCAGGCGTTCGCCGCGGGCCAGTTGGGCGACGAACTCCATCGTCGCCGTGCCGTCGTCGACCACGACCAGGTCACGGGCCCGAGTGATCGTCAGCAGCAGCTGGACGTAGCGGGAGAAGGGGTCTCCCAAGACCACGCGCGATGCCCGGCGGAGCGTCCCCGCCAGGCCACCGATCGTCTGGAACGGCGCCGCCGCGCCGCGCCGCGCCTCCTCCCAGCGGACCTCGTGCCCCTCCTCACGGGCCAGCTCCGCCATGCGTCGCAGCTGGCCGCGGGTCATCGGGTCGATCGGGGACAGGACCACGAGGGTGAGCCCCGCGCCGAGCGCCTGCTCCTGGGCATGCGCCCACTCCAGCACATTCAGCAGCTGTACCGGACTCTCGACGAACGCGAGAGTGCGGGTGCCGGCGTTCCCGGCGCGGGGGCTCATCTACGTACGACCGTCCCGTCGTAGGCGATCTTCTGGAGGGGGGTGACTCAGACCGAGAGGGGCTCGCCGGCCGCCGCGGCGATCTCCGCCTCGGCGATGACGCCCTGGACACGGCGCAGCTTCTTCATCGGGCCGAGCTCGGAGTCGTAGACCTTCTTGACGCCGTCGCCGAGGGAGGCCTCGATCGTGCGGATGTCGCGCACCAGGCGGGTGAGGCCCTGCGGCTCGACGGACGCGGCCTGGTCCGAGCCCCACATGGCGCGGTCGAGGGTGATGTGACGCTCGACGAAGGTGGCGCCCAGGGCGACCGCGGCGAGAGTGGTCTGCAGGCCCGTCTCGTGGCCGGAGTAGCCGATCGGGACGTTCGGGTACTCGGCCTGGAGGGTGTTGATCACCCGGAGGTTCAGCTCCTCCGCCTTCGCGGGGTAGGTGGAGGTGGCGTGGCACAGGAGGATGTTGTCCGAGCCGAGGACCTCGACCGCGTGGCGGATCTGCTTCGGGGTCGACATGCCGGTCGACAGGATGACGGTGCGGCCCGTGGCGCGCAGGGAGCGGAGCAGCTCGTCGTCGGTCAGGGAGGCGGAGGCGACCTTGTGGGCCGGGACGTCGAACTTCTCCAGGAAGGCGACGGCCTCGGTGTCCCACGGGGAGGCGAACCAGGCGATGTCCCTGGACTTGCAGTACTCGTCGATCTGGCGGTACTCGTCCTCACCGAACTCCACACGGTGGCGGTAGTCGATGTAGGTCATGCGGCCCCAGGGGGTGTCGCGCTCGATGTCCCACTGGTCGCGCGGGGTGCAGATCTCGGGGGTGCGCTTCTGGAACTTGACCGCGTCACAGCCGGCCTCGGCGGCCACGTCGATCAGCTTGAAGGCGTTCTCCAGCTCGCCGTTGTGGTTGATGCCGATCTCGCCGCAGATGTAGACGGGCTGGCCCGGGCCGGCCAGGCGCGACGAACCGAACGTGCGGAGACGGGAGTTGGTGCTCATGGCAGGAACTGTCCTTACTTGGTGAGGGAATCGAGAGAGGGGCCGAGGATCCAGCTGGCGATCTCTCGGATCGCGCCGTCGCCACCCGGGACGGTGGTGACCGCGCGTGCGGCGCCGCGCACGACGTCGTGGGCGCTCGCGACCGCCACGGGCCAGCCGACGAGGGCGAAGCACGGGAGGTCGTTGACGTCGTTGCCGACGTAGAGCACGCGCTCAGGCGCGATGCCCTGCTCCTCGCACCACTGCTTCAGTGCGAGGTCCTTGCGGTCGATGCCGTGCAGGACCGGGATCTTGAGCTTCCGGGCCCGGGCGGCGACCACAGGGTTCTGTTCCGTGGAGAGGATCAGCATCTTCAGGCCGCTCTTGCGCAGGGCCGCGATGCCGAGGCCGTCTCCGCGGTGCACGGAGACGAACTCCTTTCCATCGGTGTCGATCAGCACCCGGTCATCGGTCTGGGTGCCGTCGAAGTCGAGTACGACCGCGTCGATGTCGGCGGCGGTCGGCAGCGCACCGGGGCGGTCCGCGTCGAACAGGGGGGCGAGGGCGCGGGCCCGCGCGAGGTCGTGCGGATCGTCGATCTCCAGCACGCGCGCGGGGTCGGTGCGGACCAGTTCGGTACGGCCGAAGAAACGGTGGTTGTGCTTGCGGAAGCCGGCCGCGTCCATCGCGTAGGCGGCGCCGGTCTCCAGGTAGTCCTGGGGGCGGTCCTGACGGCGGGGGCGGTAGGCCTTGTCGTGGTTGACCCCGACGCCGCCCTCCGCGGGCTCCTCGGCGTCACGCCAGACGAAGCCGTGGAAGGGGGCCACGGTGACCGCGGTGTCGGCGCCGTTCTCCACGACCGCCGCCGCGACCCCGTCGATGTCCTCACGGATCACGAAGGGGCTGGTGCACTGCACGAGCAGGACCACGTCGACCGGGGAGCCGTGCAGGGCCTCGTGGCCGTCCATGGCGTGCAGGACGGCGGCCTCGGAGGTGGCGGTGTCACCGGCGATGGCGGCGGGCCGCAGCACGACCTCCGCTCCGGCCGCGCGGGCGGCGGCGGCGATGGCCTGGTCGTCGGTGGAGACCACGACATCGGTGACGAGCCGCGCCGTAAGACACTCACGCACCGCACGAGCCACCAGCGGAACACCGCCGACGGGCGCCAGGTTCTTCGCGGGCACCCCCTTGGAGCCACCGCGAGCGGGGATGACGGCAAGCACGCGGCGCACCGAAGCACCCGCGTGTGCCGGGGAGTCGGACATGGGTTGCACTCCTTGCACAGAGTTCGCAGAGGTATGGGCGGCGGAGCCGCCCTCAAGCGGCGCGGGGCTGCATTGGTCAGCGGCTCCGCCGCGGGGCGCGACCGGCCACGACGAGCCGGCAGCCGCCCGCGGCCCGGAAGCGGCACTTTCGGAGGCGCTCACAGTTCCCCCATCCGCCGGATGACGGGCGCCACCCGCTGCACCCCGTGCCGGTAGGCCCCGCGGGCGGCACGGCGCACGATCTGCCGGACCGGGCCCGGCTCCTTGTCGGCCGCGGGCGCCCCCGGCAACACGCTGCCGTCGGGGCCCAGATGGTGGCGAGCGAGGATGCCGGGCAAGTAACCCGGCGCCGTCGCGGGCGTGTAGTACGGGGTCAGCGGCGCCAATCCCCCGGGCAGGGCCCGCAACTTGGCGATCCGCTCACGCGCGGCGTCGAACGCGGACTCGTACCCGCCGTCCGCGGCGACGCCCTGGCGGGCCACCCACTCCTCGTCGGGCGCCGGACGGTGTCCCTCGTCCAGCTGGTCCCAGGAGGCGAGGCAGCCGGAGCCGATGAAGTGGTGGTTGCCGAGCGTCTCGCGCACCCCGACGTCGGTGAGAACGACGGTGGGGATCCGGCGGTGGAGGGACTCCAGCGCGGCCGTCGAGCTGACCGTGACGAGCAGGTCGGTGCGGTCGAGCACCTCGCCCATGTGCCCGTAGACCAGCCGGAGGTTGGACGGCAGATCCAGCTTCTGGGCCAGCTTCTGGTAGGGCAACTCCTCGATGTGCGTGGTGTGTTCGCCCGGCCTGGAGCGCAACTTGAGCAGCACCTCGCGCTCGGGGTGCAGCCGCGCGTGCTGGACCAGGCGGTTCAGCAGGTACGTACGGTCCTTGCGGCTCTCGGGGACGGAGGGCTGCGCGGCGAAGACGATCGTGTACGGGTCGTGCTCCCCCTCGTAGGGCGCCCCGCCGAGGAACGGCAGCGCCACCTCCGTCACCGCCGAGGCGTCGGCGCCCACGCCCTCGTAGACCGCGCGGAACCGCTCGGCGTCCTGGCGGGAGTTGGCGAGGACAAGATCCGCGCCGTGCCGCAGCAGCAGGCCGTCGGCGAGCTTCTCGTAGACGACACCGACATAGCCGGTGACGACGACGGGACGCTTCTCGCGGCCCTCCCACACCCGCTTGAGGCCATGCAGCATCGCCTGGACGCCGCCGCCGACGAGGGCCAGTACGACGATGTCGTACTCCTCCTCGGCCATCGTGCGCAGAAACTCCACCGCCGTCACCTCGCGCAGGGAGTCGGCGCTCACGCCGACCTCCGCCAGTTGGCGCGCGGTGGGCGTGGCCCGGCCGCGCAACAGGAATCCGCTCAGAGCGGGGGCGACTTGCGTGCCGCCTTCGGCTCCGGCTTCCATGGACGGGCCCGGGACGATGCGGCCCGCCGTCAGCGCACCCCATTTCCACCGGGTGTCGGAGTCCGCGAGGACGGCAATGCGCGGCGGCTTCGTTGTACTTGCTGGCACGAAGAAGACGCTAGGAAGCATTTCCTAGGTATAGCCCAACCGCGAATCAACGAAAAGTTAACAACATCCCACCGCGAGCCGAACTGGCCCGTCAAAACCCGGGAAGTACATGGCATGCACCGTTCCGACACACCGAGTTCACCCGCCGTACGCGCGCCGTCAAGTTCCGCCGCCGGGCACCCTTCTAACCTTTTGCAGGTGCCAAAGCTTTCCGTGATCGTGCCGTTCTACAACGTGCAGCAATACGCCCCCGACACCCTCAGAAGCCTCCGCGCGAACGCCCGGCGCGACTTCGAGTTCATCCTGGTGGACGATTTTTCGAAGGATGAAACTCCCGCCATCCTCGAACGCGCTGCCGAACAACTCTCGGATGTCGCACACGTGCGTTACATCCGCCACGAAGTGAACGGAGGTCTCGCCACCGCCCGTAACACCGGTCTGGACGCGGCGACCGGCGAATACCTCACCTTCCTCGACGGGGACGACTGGCTCGCCCCCGGCTACTTCGCCGAACTGGTCGGCGCCATCGAGGAGCTGGGCTGCGACTTCATCCGTACGGACCACGTCCAGGCCAACGCCCGCGGCCGCTCCGTGCACCGGGTTCCGCACGGCCGCCGGGGCGAGGTCCTCGACCCGCGCGCGGCGATCCTGCCCGCCGACCGGACGACCTCCGTCGACTACGCGTACGCCTGGGCCGGCGCCTACCACCGGCGGCTGCTGGACAAGGGCCTGCTGCACTTCACCGACGGACTGCGCACGGCCGAGGACCGGCCGTGGATCTGGAAGCTGCACCGCGAGGCGGAGTCGTTCGCCGTGGTGAGTCTGCTCGGCGTCTTCTACCGCCGGGGGGTGGCCGGTTCACTCACCCAGATCGGTGACGTCCGTCAACTCGACTTCATCCGCGCCTTCGATCAGGTCATCGAGGAGACGGCGGCCGACCCCGAGGCGGCCCAGCTGCTGCCCAAGGCGGTACGCACCTACTGTGCGATCATCGCCCATCACCTCTCCGACGAGTCCAAGTGGGAACCGGCCGTGGCCAAGCAGCTGCGGGCGATGAGCGCGGCGGCCATAAAGCGGATGCCGCAGGACGCGCTCGGTGATGTGCTCGAAACCATGGACCTGCGCCGGGCCAGCAAGCTGCGCCGGCTGCGGCGCCGGGCCACCACTGCGAAGGCGGCCGCGTGATGTCCCGTAAGACCACCCAGATCTTCTGCGTCTCCACGCTCTACGGCGCCGCGACCCTGGCCGCCGCGCTGGACTCGGAGTGCTTCACCGAGGCGGACCGCCGGCTGCTGCTGGTGTTCAACAACTCCGCGTGCCCGGAGACCACTCCGGCCGTCGACGAGATGCCGGGCTTCGAACCGCTGCGCGACCACTTCGACGGTGTGATCTCGTTCAACGAGGCCATCCGTCCCTTCCACCCCGGCGCCTGGTCGCCCCGCGCGGACGATATCCCGCTGTTCGAGCGGTACTTGCGGCTGCTGTGGGGCCTGGGCGACGACAAGGTGGAGATCGTCCTGGAGTCCATCCAGGTCAACCCGGCGCTCGGCCTGGCCCAGATCTTCACCGGCGCCCCGCTGCACGTGTACGCCGACGGCCTGATGAGCTACGGCCCGACGCGCAACAAGCTCGACCCGCTGGTCGGCACCCGCGTCCGGCGCCTGCTCCACCTGGATCTGGTGCCCGGCCTCACCCCGATGCTGCTCACCGAGTTCGACGTGCCGGCCGAGGTCGTGCCGACCGAGGCGTTCCTGAAGGTGATGGGCGAGCTCGCCGGTGCCGTCGAGGAGTTGCCGGTCCTCCCGGACAACTCCGCGCTGCTGCTCGGTCAGTACCTCTCCGCGCTGAACATCCTCACGCCGGAGGGCGAGGAGGAGCTGCACGTACGGATGATGCGCGGGGCGGTGGAGCGCGGGCACCGTTCGATCGTGTTCAAACCCCACCCCACGGCGCCGGCCCGCTACAGCCGCGCCCTGGAGACCGAGGCCGAGAAGCTCGGTGTCGACCTCACCGTGCTGGACACGCCCGTGCTCGCCGAGGTGCTGTTCGAGAAGTCCCGCCCCGGCCTGGTCGTCGGCTGCTTCTCGACCGCCCTGTTCACGGCGTCCGCCTTCTACGAGCTCCCGGTCGCCCGCATCGGCACCGAGCCGCTGCTGGACCGGCTGACGCCGTACCAGAACAGCAACCGCATCCCCGCGGTGCTGGCGGACGCCGTGCTTGCGGACCTGGAGAACCGCACGGGCGAGGAGACCGTGCCGACGGAGACCCTGGGCGCACTGGTCACCGCCATAGGGTTCACCATGCAGCCGCAGATCTACCCGAGCCTGCGTCCCGCTGCCGAGCGCTATCTGTCGGAGCACTTCAAGCCGCGCACCCAGCGCTACTTCAAGCGCAAGCGGCTCACGTCGCTGGGCCTGCCCGGCGGTATCCCGGAGCGGCTGTCGTTCCTGCCGCGCAATTCCACGGCGCGCCGGGTGGTGCGACGGGCCAAGGCGCTGAAGAAGGTGGTGCGCCGGTAAGCCAATACCGGGTGAACTAACGGGAACTTCCGAGGAAACGGTGGCACACCGTCGCATTAAACCGATGAATCCGTGGTGTGGGCGGCGTTCGAATCCCTAGGATCACGGAATGCCGCCCCATCCGACTCCGTGAGGCACTCATGACGAACCTCGGCCGGCTGTACCCCATGCTCGACGGCGTCAAGCTGCCGGACGACATTCCCTATTCCCAGGTGAGCTCCTGGGAGCTGCGATTCCTCTATCTGCTGGGCCGTCATCGCCTCACCGGCGAGGACCGGCTCGTGGAGCTGGGCTCCGGCGGCGGCGGGTCCACGTACGCGCTCGCTCTCGGGCTGCGCGACAGCCCGGTGTTCGACGAGAAGACGGGACGGCTGCACGCGTACGACTTCTTCCATGTCGGCAAGGGGACCTTCGCCACCGAGAAGTTCTTCTCGGCCGGCTCCAAGCCCGCGGACGGCGACACCTCGTTCCTCGACGACTTCACCGAGCGCCTCGATCCGTTCCTGCCGTTCCTGGAGATCCACGCCGGTGACATCTGGCAGACCTCGGACCCGGACGACACCAGCCCGATCGAGTTCCTGCACATCGACATCGCCAAGACGGCCCGGGTGTTCCGCTGTGTCTCCGAGCGCTTCCTGACCCGGCTGCGGCCCGGCTCCGTCGTGCTGCACCAGGACTTCGCCGGGCCCCGGCTGCCGTGGCTGCACTACAGCACGGGCGCGCTGCTGCCGTACATCGAGATGGCCGGGCCGCCGATCCGCTCCACGCTCGCCTTCGAGGTGACCAGGCCGATCCCCGAGGACGTACTGAAGAGGATCTCCGAGGACGCCTTCACCCTCGACGAGAAGCTGAAGCTGATCTCGGCCGTGCAGGAGCGCGTCGACCGCGACCACACCGGCGGGATCCCCTTCAAGCAGGTGCTGGAGCTGGCGAAGGCGTACGTCGCCCACTACGACGGGCGGCACAGGCAGGCCTGGTCGATCGCGCGGAAGCTGACCGACGACGAGTACCTCAGCCGGACCCGCGCCGACCACTTCAAGCAGCTGAAGACGGCGTACGAGAAGGACGGCGGCGCCGACAAGGGCGGCTCGCTGCTGACCAAGCTGGCCCGGAGGCTCGTACGACGCTGAAAGAAAGCTGAGAGAAAAGAGGGTGAGCCCCTGGGCTCACCCTCCTTCGTTCAGCCGCCCAGGAGGATCCGTAGATCCGCCGCGTTCGCCTCGGTGATCTTCCACAGTTCCTGCTGACGGCCGTGGACGTCGGCGACGGTCGCCGCGTGGTCGCGGAGCAGGTCCTTCGAGCGCTCCACCAGGCGGGCGGCCAGGTGGCGGTCGTGGACGGAGACACCCCACTCGGGGCGCTCGATGTCCCGCAGGAAGTACGCCATCTTCGGGTGCGAGATCAGGCTGATGATCGGGGTGCCGCAGCCGAACGGGATCATGCCCGCGTGGCCGCGCATCCCGATGACCAGCTGGGTGCGCGCGTACAGATCGCGGATCTCGTCGTTCTCGAAGTCGTACATCGGGATGACGGGCAGCGAGATGCCGTGCTCGCGGCGGAGATCGAAGGCGATCTTCTCGTCGTCGAGCGAGTGCGCCACGCACCGCACCTCGGCCAGCTTGCCGAGGTCCCGTACCGCCTGGGCCATCTGGGCCAGGAAGTAGCCGTAGTCATGGCCGAAGCGCAGGCCCGCGCGGTCGTAGGCGGCGTTGACGAGGATGGTGTCCTCGCGGCTCGCCGGGTCCTGCCAGCCGGGCACGAGCTGACGGGTGACCGTCGTCGGACAGGGCTGGAAGCGGACCTTGTCGTGCAGGTGGGCCGGGAGCATGGCGCGCACCTTCTCGATCGAGCCGTGGTTGCGCAGCCCGAAGAAGGCGGACTTCTCCACCAGCAGGCGCAGTGACTCGCGGAACCGGCCCGCGCGGTAGGACTGTCCGTCGAAGGCGTTGAAGCCCACGGCGTACACCGCGATCGGCACGTCGATCCGGCGCATCAGATCGTCCGGGACGTTCCACTGCCAGGCGCTGTTGCCGTTGGGCATGGTGTCCGGGATGAACAGGCCGCCGCCGCCGATGACCAGGCCCCGGCGGGCGTTGACGCGCTCCAGGGCGGCCTCGTCGAACAGCCGGTGGGCGTGCACGGAGTGCCAGCGGCGGGAGGTGGTGTCGGGGCCGAAGGCGCTGCGCACGCTCTCCGGGAGGAGCTTGTCGCCCGCGTTGCCCTGGCGGTCCATGTAGAAGGCGACGTGCGCCAACTGGTCCTCGGGGGAGCCCAGTTCCTGGGCCGGGACGGAGGCGGCGCGCTGCGCCCACAGCCGGCTGGAGCGGTGGGTGATGTCCACGGACATACCGGCCGTGGCGTACTTCAGCGCGGAGGCGTTGTCGCCGTGCACCCAGGCCATCTGGGCGAGCCGGGCGTAGGCGGTGGCGGCCCGGTTGGGGGCGGCCGTCGCGAGCAGGAGCTGTGCCTTGGCGTCGTCGTACCGGGAGACGCTCATCAGGGCGTGGCCGAGGACCTCGTGCGGCCAGGCCTCGTCGAGCGGGATGCGGACGCTCTCCAGGACATCGACGGCGTCCTGGTAGTTGCCGGTCGCTATGTGCGCGGCGGCCACCTTGCGGGCGGTCTCGACGTCGCCGGTGCGGGCGACGTGCGGGCTGCCGTAGTGCACGATCAGGTCGTGGTGCAGGCCGCCCGCCTTCGAGAGGTACTCGGCGTGGAAGTCGGCGTCCGGCAGTTCGAACTCGCGCCACTTCTCCTCGGCCAGGCTGTACCCGGACTCACCGCCCTGCCACGGCTTGTGACGGCCGGTGAAGTGCAGGATCGCGGTGTCCTCGGGGACCGGGAGGTCGCCGGAGAGGCGCCTCTTCACGAAGTTGTAGCGCGGGTCCAGGCGGATGAAGTCGCCGTCGAGGACGGAGTTCAGGATGCCCTGGTCGTGCTTGTCGAGCTCGTAGTCGCCGCTGCGCCCGATGGCGTCCAGCCTGGCGCAGAACTCGTCGCTCAGGTACTCGCGCTGGATGACCAGCAGACCGGAGTTGAGCTTGTGCTGCCCGTAGAAGAACTGCGGGACGGCCGCGAGGCCCTCGCGGAGCTTGAGGAGTTCGCCGAGGTCACCGAGGACGACCATGTCGGTGTCGAGGGTGATGACGGTGTCGTACTCGCGCAGCCGGAAGACGTCGAGGATGAAGTACGCCTTGCGGACCAGGTAGTTGTCCTGGTCGCCCTTCTTGTACGAGTCGTAGTGCGTGTCGTTGACGCGGCGCAGCACGATGCGCGGGTGCAGGGCGCGGATCCTGGCGATCGAGGCCGGGCGCAGATCGTCGTAGAGGACGACGAAGTCCTCGCACACGGTCGGGTTGGACAGGGCGAGGCTGCGCAGCAGGACGAGGAAGCCGGGGAGGTAGTTCTCGTCGACGTAGGAGGCGAAGGCGATGCGCCGCTTGCCGGTGAGCGCGTGGGCGTCGGTGGCGGGAGCCTGTACCGCAGGCAGGGTCGTCGTCATCGCAGGGATATCCTCATGTCCGTCACGCTCTGGGCCCGGTCCATGACCCATGCCTTCTCGCTGGTGTATTCGTGCACGGAGGTGATGGCGAGCTTCATGGCCTCCTGCACGCGGTAGGCGCCGCTCTCGTAGAAGTCGAAGCCGATCAGGTCGAGCTTCGGGCTGACGTCCAGGAAGTCCAGCAGGTACAGCATGTTGAAGCCGGTGGTCGGGATGCCCGACCAGACATCGGTGGAGAGTTTGCCGATGTTGCGCACGGGCCAGCGCAGCGACTCGTCGCCCAGGCAGGTCTGGGCGCCGGGCACCAGGCGGTTGCGCAGCGACCACTTCCAGTCGCCGGAGACTCCGCCGAAGACGAGCCGGGTGTCGACCTGCTTCTCCCAGTTGAAGCCGTGCTTGTGGATCGTCGCGTGGATGTCGGTACGGCTGCCGGTGTGCTTCGGGTCGATCCGATACGAGTTGAAGCGCACCACGAGGTCGTACGCGTCGATCTCGGCGCCCATCGAACTGGCGCCCACCCGGCCGGAGTTGGCGATCAGGCAGATCGACTTGCCGGCGATCCGGTTGCGGAACTCACCGAGGCTGATCCACTGCACGCCGCCGATGGCCGGGTCGGCGACCGGGCCGCGCATCCGGCTGCGGCGCTGCTCGGCGTAGAGCGCGAGAACCTCCGTGAGCTCTGGCAGGGCGGTGACATCGGTGTCGGCGGCGATACGCAGGTCCAGGTACTGGCTGAGCAGTTCCTGACGGTCGGTCACCGGGGCGTCGTCCAGAGCCAGCAGCGCGCCGACCAGGCGCGGTTCGGCGGCGGCCCAGTCACCGACGGCATGTGCGGCCAGGCCCTCGGCCCACACCGCGGTGGCGTCGCCGCGGGTGAACTCCTCGGCGCGCGGGCACTGGCGGCGCAGCAGGGCGAGCAGTGCACGCTCCCGGTCCGCCGCCGTGCGCAGACCCGCGATGCGGGCGCGGACGCCGAAGCCGTCGTCGTCGGTGAGCCCGAGGTACTTCTCGTACGCGTCCAGCGCCTCGGCGTCCTCGCCGAGCGCCTCCATCAGGCGGGCGCGCAGCCGCCAGCCGGCGCGGGAGTTCTTGCGCTGGGCGAGCACGGTGTCGCTGATCACCAGAGCGAGGTTCAGCTCGTCGTCGTAGCCGCACTTGAGCGCCTGGTTGGCGACGGCGAGCAGGGCGTCGAGCAGTTCGTTGCCGATACCCGCGGCGGGGGTCGCGGCGCCCTTCACGGCGCGTTTGAGCAGCGCGGTCGCGCCGGTCGCCGGGGCGGGTGCGGGGGCGGCGGGGGTGGTTCCCCATACGACGAGCAGCTTTCTGAGCTGCTCGGCGAGTTCGATGCGCCGGCGGTCGACGCTGCCGACGACTTTGCCGCTGTGCACCGCGCAGGCACGCAAACAGTCGTCCAGTTCCCCTCCACGCGCACGTGCCCGTCTGTTCTGGACCCTCGTCATGGCACTCCTGGTATTCGCCAAGCCAATGCTGTGTTTGCCGCGGTCTGCCGGCGGGTGGGGGGATCTTGAAACCGTTTGATTATCCGTGGGGGGATGCTGAGAAAAATTAGGAAGGCAAAACGACTTTCAGGTGAACTCATAGGTACTACAGGGCTAATCGTTGGCCGGTCACCCAAGACATCCCTGTGATTCGGACTAATGTCCCTAGCTCCACCCTCCAGAACGCCTGCCAAGGGGAATTCCTGTGACCAGCATGACCGTCCGCACGGTGATCGAGCCGCCCCGGAGGGCGGCACGGACGGCACCGAGGGAGACCCGGCTACGGGCCCTGGACGGACTGAGGCTGGTCGCCGCGCTGATGGTGGCCGCGTACCACTACGGCGGCCGGGGCGGCGAGGTCACCAAGGCGTGGGGCAGCTCACCCACCGTCCAGTTCCCCACGCTCCACGAGTACTTCGCCTACGGCTGTCTCGGCGTCCAGATCTTCTTCGTCATCAGCGGGTTCGTGATCTGCATGAGCGGCTGGGGACGGCCGTTGAAGTCCTTCTTCGCCTCCCGTGCCTCCCGGCTGCTGCCCGCCTACTGGGCGGCGGTCCTGCTGGTCACGGCGGTCTTCGCGCTGCCCATGGTCGCCTACAAGGCGGTCTCGCCGAGCGACGCGCTGGTCAATATGACGATGCTTCAGCAGCCGCTGGGCGTCGACCGGGTACTCGGGGTCTGCTGGACGCTGTGGGCGGAGGTCCGCTTCTACGCCCTGTTCGCGGTGTGCGTCGTACTCCCCGGGGCCACCCGGCAGCGCGTGATCATGTTCTGCGCGGGCTGGACGTTCGCGGCGGTCATCGCCAAGGCCTCGAACGAACCCCTGCTCGACCTGGTCCTGATGCCCGAGTACGCGCCCTTCTTCATCGGCGGCGTCGGCCTCTACCTCGTCCACCGCGACCGCCGGGACGCCTACGCGTGGGGCATCGTCGGGGTCAGCTGGCTGATCGGGCAGCACTACGCGGTGCAGAACCTGTGGCGGGCACCGAGTCCGGACGCCTTCGCCAACCGCACCTCGTTCGGGATCATGCTCGTCGTCACCCTCGGCTTCCTGGCCGTCGCGGCCATCGCGCTCGGCTGGCTGAACTGGGCGAACTGGCGCTGGCTGACCGTGGCCGGGGCCCTGACCTACCCGTTCTACCTGGTCCACGAGCACCTGGGCTGGGTCGTCATCGAGACCCTGCACCAGGGCCTGAACCTGCCCTCCTGGGCAACCTTCATCCTGACGATCGCCTCGATGCTGCTGCTGGCCTGGCTGCTGAACCGTTACGTCGAGAAGCCGCTGGCCCCGCGACTCCGGACGGCTCTCACCAAGATGCGGTGAAGCCCGGGCGCGGCAAGACTGCTGAGCAGCCGTTGTTCACCGGACGTTCAGCCCGGTGACGCATTGCCCGGAACTCAGTGAGCAGGCGCGTCGCATGGCCAACGCACAGCAGACATCCGTCCTACCCGGTGAGCTCGGCGATGTGCCGGGCTGGTTCCCCGCACTCGACCAGACGCTGTTCAGCTGGTTCCTGCAGCGACAGGAGGCCCTCGGACAGAAGGGCGACCTGCTGGAACTGGGTGCCTATATGGGCAAGAGCGCGATATTGCTGGGCCGGTATCTGCGCCCCGGCGAGACGTTCACCGTCTGTGACCTCTTCGAGAACGACGCGCCGGACGGAGCGAACCAGGCGGAGACGTCGAAGTCGTACGCGTCGCTCACCCGGCAGGCCTTCGAGCGGAACTACCTCGCTTTCCACGACGCGCTTCCGCGGGTGATCCAGGGGCCCAGCTCGGTGATCACACAGGAGGTCTCACCCGGGACCTGCCGGTTCGTCCACATCGACGCCTCGCACCTGTACGAGCACGTGTACGACGACATCGGCGCGGCGCGGGATCTGCTGGTGCCGGAGGGCATCGTCGTCCTCGATGACTTCCGCTCCGAGCACACGCCGGGGGTTTCGGTCGCCGCGTGGGAGGCGGTGCTGAACCGGGGGCTGCGGCCGGTGTGTCTGAGCACGCAGAAGCTGTACGGGACGTGGGGGGAGCCGGGTCCTGTCCAGGAGGAGCTGCTGGCGATGCTGCGGGCCCGGGAGGACTGCGGGCTGAGTGTGCAGGGGGCCGCGGGGCACCAGCTGGTGCGGGTGAAGGGGCGGGGGATGAAGGCGCCGGCGTTTCCGGTGTCGCGGCATTATGTGGAACCGATGGAGGTGGCGGTGGCGGCGCCCGCGTCGACTCCGGCACGCCGGGCTCGGCGGTCCCGGTCCCGGCGGCTGGCTGTGGATCTGTTGCCGCCTGTTGTCACTCGGGCGGTTCGGCAGATGCGCAAGGCGCGGGCCGGTGGGGGCTTGTCGCGCCCTCGCGGCGGAGCCGCACATTAGGACAGCCCCGCGCCCGGTGCCCTAGAAGTGTCCTGAAGATCTCGCTTGGGCCGCCCCGATCGCCCAGGTTCGCCCGCAAAAGTCGATCGGGGCAATCCGGTGCAAGTCGGGCGCGTTTTCAAGATTCTCAGTGGTCTCCTAGACGCTGCTCGCGAGGGACAGCTTCACCGCGAAGCCGAGGAACAACGCCCCCGCCGCCGAGGTGGCCCCCGCCGACAGGCGCTTGCGTCGGCGGAAGGCCGCTGCCAGCTTCGTACCGCTGAATATCAGCGCACTCAGGTACAGGAAGCTCGCGAGCTGCGCGAAGGCGCCCAGCACCACGAACGACAGCGCGGGATAGGCGTACCCCGGGTCGACGAACTGCACGAAGAAGGCGACGAAGAACAGGATCGCCTTGGGGTTGAGCAGACTGACGACGAAGGCCCGGCGAAAGGGCCGCTCATCGGAAGCGGGACCGGACTCGTCCGCGACGCCCGGCTCCTGCCGCGCCCGCCACATCCCCCAGGCCGCCCGCAGCATCCCGATCGCCAGCCAGGTCAGATATCCGGCCCCGGCGTACTTCACGATGCCGAACAGCACGGCGTTGGCCTGGAGCAGGGAGGCGACCCCGGCCGCGGAGAGGGTCATCAGGACCGTGTCCCCGCACCAGACCCCGGCCGCCGCCGTGTACCCCGCGCGCACGCCCCGGCGGGCGGCCACGGACAGCACGTACAGCGAGTTGGGGCCGGGCAGCAGGACGATCAGGATCAGGCCCGCGAGATAGGTGGGGAGGTCGATGACACCGAACATGGAAAGGAGTGTCGCACGGGGGTACGACACTCCGATTCCGTATTTCAGAGGGCGAGATGCCCGGGATCAGAAGGCGTCGCTCGGGACGTACGTCCCCCAGATCTCCCGCAGCGCGTTGCACACCTCGCCGACCGTCGCCCGGGCCCGCAGCGCGTCCTTCATCGGGTACAGGACGTTGTCCTCGCCCTCGGCCGCCTTCTTCAGGGCGGCGAGGGCCGCGTCCACCGCCTCCTGGTCGCGCTCGGCCCGCAGCTTCGCGAGCCGCTCGGCCTGCTGGGCCTCGATCGCCGGGTCCACGCGGAGGGGCTCGTACGGCTCCTCCTCGTCGAGCTTGAAGCGGTTGACGCCCACGACGACCCGCTCGCCCGAGTCCGTCTCCTGGGCGATGCGGTACGCGCTGCGCTCGATCTCGCTCTTCTGGAAGCCGTGTTCGATGGCCGTGACCGCGCCGCCGAGGTCCTCGACCTTCCGCATCAGCTCCAGCGCCGCCGCCTCGACGTCGTCCGTCATCCTCTCGATGACGTAGGAGCCCGCGAAGGGGTCGACGGTCGCCGTCACATCGGTCTCGTACGCCAGCACCTGCTGGGTGCGCAGGGCCAGCCGCGCGCTCTTGTCCGTCGGGAGGGCGATGGCCTCGTCGAAGGAGTTGGTGTGCAGCGACTGGGTGCCGCCCAGCACCGCGGCCAGGCCCTGGACCGCCACCCGGACCAGGTTCACCTCGGGCTGCTGGGCCGTCAGCTGGACGCCCGCCGTCTGGGTGTGGAAGCGCAGCATCAGCGACTTGGGGTTCTTCGCGCCGAACTCGTCCCGCATCACCCGTGCCCAGATCCGGCGTGCGGCACGGAACTTGGCGACCTCTTCGAGGATCGTCGTACGGGAGACGAAGAAGAAGGACAGACGGGGCGCGAAGTCGTCGACGTCCATGCCCGCCGCGACCGCCGTACGGACGTACTCGATGCCGTCGGCCAGCGTGAACGCGATCTCCTGCGCCGGGGAAGCGCCCGCCTCGGCCATGTGGTACCCGGAGATCGAGATCGTGTTCCACTTCGGGATCTCGGCCTTGCAGTACTTGAAGATGTCCGCGATCAGGCGCAGGGAGGGCTTGGGCGGGAAGATGTACGTCCCGCGCGCGATGTACTCCTTCAGCACGTCGTTCTGGATCGTGCCGGTCAGCTTGTCCGCGCTGACGCCCTGCTCCTCGGCGACGAGTTGGTAGAGCAGGAGCAGCAGCGCGGCGGGCGCGTTGATCGTCATCGACGTGGAGACCTTGTCCAGCGGGATCCCGCCGAACAGCACCCGCATGTCATCGATCGAGTCGATCGCCACGCCGACCTTGCCGACCTCGCCGGACGCGATCGGCGCGTCGGAGTCGTGGCCCATCTGGGTGGGCAGGTCGAAGGCGACCGACAGACCCATCGTGCCGTTGGCGATCAGCTGCTTGTAGCGGGCGTTGGACTCGGTCGCCGTACCGAAGCCGGCGTACTGGCGCATCGTCCAGGGACGGCCGGTGTACATCGACGGGTACACGCCGCGGGTGAAGGGGTACGACCCCGGTTCGCCCAGCTTTTCGGCCGCGTCCCAGCCCGCCAGGTCATCCGGTCCGTAGACCGGTTCGATGGGCAGTCCGGACTCCGACTCGCGCGCCATGGTGTGTTGCCTCCCGCCGAGCAGTTCGCTCGCTGCTTACTCACTGGTACAGACCGACCCTTCGACGGACTGTAGCCGCGGGGCGCGCGCCCGGAGGAGAGGACACCGCTGGGACCTTGCTCACAGCCGCGATGCGGCCCCGGTCACAACAATGCCCCGCCGTTCGCCACCAGTCATCCGCGGGGAAACATCTCAGAGGACATCAGCGGCGTCGGGGGGCCTGATGAGGGGCAAGGGGAGAACGGCCGGCGCGCTCGCCTCGGCGGCGGCGCTCGCGGTCGTGTGCGGCGGCTGCACGGTACAGGCGGGGGACGGGGAGGGGCAGTCGCCGGTCCGGATCGATCTGCCCAGCCGTGCGCCGTCCAGGACACCCGAGGACGCGAAGCCGAGCGCACCTCCCACGCGCGCGGCACCGGAGGTCCTCTGGTCCCGCGGTGACAGTGGCCGGGACGTCCGCGAGCTGCAGGCCCGGCTGCGTCAGGTCGCCTGGCTCTTCGACGGGCCGACCGGGACGTACGACGATCTCACCGAGCAGGCGGTCAAGGGGTTCCAGGGCAGGCGCGGGCTGCCGAGGACGGGGAAGACGGACAGCGTCACCTGGAAGCGGCTGCTGAAGATGACCCCGGAGCCGGGGAAGTGGGATCTGTATCTGATGGGCGGGCAGCCCGCCGCCGAGCCCGATCCGCGCTGTCTGACCGGCCGGGTGCTGTGCATCGACAAGACGAGCCGCACCCTGCGCTGGATGATCGACGGCCGGACGGTCTCCACGGTGGCGGTGCGCTTCGGCTCGCAGTACACGCCGACCCGCGAGGGCGTCTTCCAGGTCTACTGGAAGTCCCGGCACCACCGCTCCACGCTGTACGACTCGCCGATGCCGTACGCGATGTTCTTCAGCGGCGGCCAGGCCGTGCACCACTCGTCGGACTTCGCGGCCACCGGGTACGCCGGTGCCTCGCACGGCTGTGTCAACGTACGGGACGAGGCGGCGATCGCGGAGCTGTTCGCGCAGGTGAGGAACGGCGACAAGGTCGTCGTCTCCTGGTAGCTGTGGGGCGCGGGCGGGACCGGGGGAACGTGTCCCGCCCGCGCCGAGGTGCACGAGCCGTAGGTACGGGGGGAACCCCGGCTCCGTGCGACGGCCGATGACCAGTCGGCTCACTGAATACTGCGCCGGGAACGGCGAAAACGTCACACCCCGCGCGAAAAAAGTTCCAGGGTTTACGAACCCGCAGGTCAGCCCGCGTGTCGCAGTGCCCGGGCGGGGATCACAGAGTGGAGTCCACCGGGTTCGGTGAGGCGCTCGCGGCGTCTGTTGCCGCCGGGGACGGAGTGCGCTCGGGCAGCAGCGGCGTGGTCGACGACGAGGGCGTGTCCGAGGTGGCGCCGTCGGTGCGGTGGTCGTTGCCGGGGCGGCGGTGGTCGCGGCCCTTGCCGTCCCCGTCCTTGTCGTCCTCGTCGTCCTGCCCGGTGCCGCGGCCGTCGCTCTCGCCCTTGCCTCGGCCCTCGCCGTCCGCGGAGTCACCGGCCAGGGCCTTGCAGTACTTCGACACGCGCGCGGAGCCGCCCGCGGCGGCCTCCAGGGCGCGTCTGCTGTCGTCGCCGAGGCGCTTGCCCGCGTAGAGGTCACGGCAGGCCGAGGTGACGGCGCCGTTCCAGCTGCCGCCGGCCCGGTCCTCCTGCCTGCCCGTCGTGGCGCCCGGGTCGGTGCCGCCGCCCGGAGTCTGTCGCGAGGCGTCCGGGGCAGGTGCGGTGGGCTCGGCGTCGGGCACGCTCTCGCCCTCGACGGCGTCGTCCGGGGACGGCGACACCAGCGGGCGCTCGGGCGGCACGGCTGCCGAGACCGAGGCGGCGGGCTCCGGTTCGCTGCCGTCGAAGGGCGTGGGCAGGACTCCGGTTCCGGCCGCGACCGCGACTCCGCCGACCATGCCGACGGCCAGCGCGGCGGCCAGGCCCAGGCGCACCGGGCGCGCCCAGCGGGGGCGGCGGGCACCGCGCGCGGGTGAGCCGAGGCGGACGAGTCCGGCGTCGGACGAGTGCGGGCCGGAGGGGTGACCGAGGGGAGCGGGGGCGTCGGCGCGCTCGGTGCGGGCCGCGCGGAAGGCGGCCAGCGCGGCGGCCTCGCCGGGGAGTTCGGCGCTGAGCGGCGGGGGTTCGACGGTCAGTGACTCAAGCGTCTTGGCGAGGCGCTCCGCCTGGTCCCGGTCGGCCGCGTCGACAGCTTCCAGTGGCTCCCCGCGCAGCAGACGTTCCGCCGTTTCCGGGTCCAGCCACCTGTACTGCTCGTCGGCCATCACACATCCTTCTGCGTCCGCGCACGCGTATGCGTCACACTCGCGGACGTCACCGCGCGGCCGCGCGGTTCTCGCTGGGGCGGCAGGGCGTCGAGGACCCCGGCAGATTCCGGATCGCTCTCCGGGCGGTCGCCGAGCAGTTCGGCAAGGCGTTTGAGACCCCGGTGCGCCGCCGTGCGGACCGCGCCCGGGCGCTTGCCCAGCGTCTCCGCGGCGGTCTTCGCGTCGAGGCCCACGACCACGCGCAGGACGACTGCTTCCGCCTGGTCCTGCGGCAGCCGGGCGATCAGGGAGAGGGTGCCGTCGGTGGCCAGGGCCTCGATGGCCTCGCCCGCGGTGTCGGACTCGGCGGCCCGGCCGGTCAGTTCCGTCTCGTCGCCGCCGATCGCGGGGCGGCGGCCGCGCATGCGTATGTGGTCCAGCGCGCGGTTGCGGGCTATCCGGGCGGCCCAGCCGCGGAAGCGGTCCGCGTCCCCGCTGAAGCGGTCCAGGTCACGCGCTATCTGCAGCCAGGACTCCGACGCCACGTCCTCGGCGTCCGGGTCGCCGACCAGCGTCCGTACGTATCCGAGCAGACGCGGGTGCACCGCGCGGTACACAGTCCGGAACGCGGTCTCGTCCCCGTCCTGTGCCGCAAGCACCGCGGCCGTCAGCTCCGCGTCGTCCCCCAGCACTCGGTACCTCGGTAGATGGTCGGTGGATGGCCCCGGCTCGGCGGCCCGCCGCTGGTTTCAGTGATCATCCGACTTTCACCGTGCGGCGCGAAAGGCACGTTACGACCTGAAACCGCTGCTCGTCCATGTCCGTACAAGGCGCAACACACTCGTGACGGACGGGGGTGTGACAGAAAACGCACTCATGGCGCTGTAGGAAGTACGGGCCGCCGCGCGGCCCGTGCCGCGCGACGGCCGGGGCCTCTCCTGTGGGGGGTGGCGGCCCCGGCCGTTGCTTTGGCAGGGGACCTGTGAGGCCAACTCCGGGACGTGCGCGGTCAGTTCTTCTTGCCGCCGACCTTGTCCTTGGTCCTGCCGGAGCCGGTGCCACCGCTGTTGGCGTTGCCCTCGTCGGCCTTGCCCTTGCCCTTGCTCTTGCCCTTGCCCTTGTCGGCCTTGCCCTTGCCCTTGCTCTTGCCCTTGTCGGCCTTGCCCTTGCCGTTGCCCTTGTCGGCATCCGCGAGGCGCGCCGCGCAGTACGCGCCGACCTTGTCCTCGCCGCCCGCCGCCTCGACGAGCCGCTGCCAGGCCGTGGACTCCAGCGCCTTGCCGTCTCCCCCCACCTGGTCGTAGGCACGGCACTTGGCCTCGGTGTCCGCGGCGGTGGCCGGGCGGTCGGGGGACGCGCCGCCGGAGGTCGCGGAGGGGGACTCGGCGGGCCGGGAGGAGGGCGTGGCCCGGTCGCCGGCGGAGTCCGAGGAGGAACCGCTCGTGCCGATCGCGGCGAAGGCGCCCCCGCCGAGGGCGAGGCTCGCGACGAACAGCGAGAGCGTGGCCCGGAGCGAGCGGACCGTGCGGCGCCGGGTCCGGGGCCGCCAGTCGTCCCGGCGCCGGCTGCGGGCCCGGTGCGCGCCCGCCTCCCGGGCGGCCCGGAAGGCGGCGACGGCGCGCTGCTCACCCTCGGCGTCGACGGTGGCCGGGCGCATGGCGGCGGCGAGCAGGGCCTCCAGGTCGGGACCGGCTACGGGCGGGCCGGACGCGGTGCCGTGAGGGTGCGCACGCCGACGGTCGGCAGCGCCGCCGTCGCTCAGCTGTTCACCCATGTCCGTTTCCGTTCCTGTCCGACCTGTCTGAATTATTCGGCCTGTCCGAGCCGGAAGCGCGGCGCTCCCCCCGGTCCTACGCCCGCGCTTCCCTCTCCGTTCATTTCGACTCCCCCAGCGTCCGGGGGCCGTCATCCGTCACACCTTCCACGCCCAGCTGGCCGGCCAGGCGCTTCAGCCCCCGGTACGCGGCGGTGCGCACCGCGCCGGGACGCTTGCCGAGAACCCGGGCCGCCGCCGGTCCGTCGAGACCCACGACCACCCGCAACAGCACGGCCTCGGCCTGGTCGCGCGGCAGCCCTCGGACCAGTTCCAGGGCGTACTCGGTGGAGATGGACTCCAGCGCCTGGTCGTGCGTGCTGTGCGGGCCCGGCAGATCGAGTACGTCCTGCTCGGTCGCCGTCGACCGGGGCCGTACCCGCTGTCTGCGCAGATGGTCCAGTGCCCGGTGCCGGGCGATGGTCGCGCTCCAGCCGCGGAAGCCCGCCCCGTCGCCCTTGAACCGGCCGAGGTCGCGGGCGATCTCCAGCCAGGCGTCGGAGGCCACGTCCTCGGCGTCGTCGCCGACGATGCCGCGCAGATAGCCGAGGAGCCCGGGCTGCACGATCCGGTAGGCGACCGCGAAGGCCGCCTCGTCACCCTCCTGCGCCCGCGCGACGGCCGCGCCCAGCTCCCCGTCGTACGCCTGCTCGCGACGGGGTTCCGCTCCCTGGCCCAAGTACTGTCCTCGTCCTACGAGTTCGCGGCGGACCCGCCCGCACGGCGCGGCCCCGCCCTTTGCCCACGCCCCCACGGTCAACAGCGCCGGGCTTCACAGAAGTGTCACAGCAACCGCTGTCTCCCCACTCGTCTCATGCCACCGCCCGCCGGGCCCGGCCGCGCAGCGTCAGACAGAAGGTCTGCAAGGACTCCTCGGGACCGCCCGCCTCGAAGCGGTTGTGGACCTTGCCGAGCGGGTTCCAGACCCGGCCGTCCGGCATCCGTACGCCGATCGGCTGGCCGAAGCAGGCCCGCTGACGCTCGTCTAGAAGTGTCCTGAAGATCTCGCTTGGGCCGCCCCGATCGCCCAGGTTCGCCCGCCAAAGTCGATCGGGGCAATCCGGTGCAAGTCGGGCGCGTTTCAAGATTCTCAGTGGTCTCCTAGGTCGACCCACACCGCGCCCGCCCGGCGCACCAGCACCTCACCGACGTACGCGCCGAGTCCGAAGAGCGTCTCGTGGGCCCGTTCCCGGTCGGCGCCGCCCTTGCGCAGACCGTCGATCAGGAAGTCGACGGCCCGCAGGGCTGGCCACGGAGTAGTCGAGCGGCAGCCGGTGCCGGGCGGTGACACTGGCGACAAAAGCCGCCGTGTGCCCGCGCATCGCGCTCGCGCGCGGCACTCGCTCCTCCACCTGGTCCACCGGCCCACCCCTCCGGTCGATCCGTGGGGGACCTTTCGACTCCCCCACAGCATCAAGCGGATTTCGACACGCGGGCATCACGGGTCATCACTGTGCTCATGCGCACACAGAAAAGTCACAGGACCGTACAACCTTTTGCCCGGGTGATGTTTGGACCCGACCCAACGCTGAGTGGAGAGCGCGCCTGTTACAGGTGTGGCGATCGTGTCCAATCTCTAGGGGTGGGGTAGTTGAGTCCTCGTAGGACCCATGCGTACAAGCCGCTCAGTCTGAAGCGGCGGGCCTGGCTGACCGTCGGGGCGGTCGTCCTGAGCGGGGCGGGAGTCGTCACCTATGCGATGGCGGACCAGTCCACGCCGTCCGACGACAAGGCGGGCGAGCGCAAGCCGTCCGTGCACACGCTGAGGCTCAAGAACGAGAGCGCGGGCCGCAAGGGCCTCGACAAGCAGGGCACCGAGCCGTTCAGCGCGGTCGTGGTGACCTGGGACGACCCCGAGGCGGAGACCAAGGGCACGCCCGAGGTGCGCACCCGGGACATCGAGACCGGCGAGTGGTCGGCGTGGCAGAAGCTGGTCCTGGAGCCGAGCCAGGCCGACGGCGCGGAGGCCGAGCGGGCCGCCCTGCGCGGCGGTACGGAGTCGGTGTGGACCGGTGAGTCCGACGGCGTCGAGGTGCGGGTCGTGAACGCCGACGGCACCGAGGTCGGCGGGCAGCCGGCCGGCATGGACGTCAAGCTGCTGGATCCGGGCACGGATCCGGAGGGCGGGGTGGAGCCGGCGGCCTTCGCAGTGGAGGAGACCACGGCGCCCGCCACGGCCTCTCCGACGGAGACCGCCGTCTCGGCGTCCCCCACGGAGACCACCTCCCCGACGGAGACCGCCGTCTCGGCGTCCCCCACGGAGACCACCTCCCCGACGGCCACGGCCACGGCCTCCCCGACGCCGACGCCGACGCCGACCCCCACCTCCACGGTCCCGGCCCCCCGCCCCTCCACGGTCGTCAAACCGCCGGTCATCACGCAGGCCGAGTGGGGGGCGTCGACGGACTACAACGGCACGCCGAGCTACGGCACCGACATCAAGGCCGCCGTCATCCACCACACCGGCGTCGACAGCGACAACACGCTGTCCTGCGCCGAGTCCGCGGCCCGGATGCGCACGATCCAGCAGGCGCACTTCGCGCAGGACTACTTCGACGTCGGCTACAACTTCGTCGTCGACAAGTGCGGCCAGATCTTCGAGGGCCGCAGCGGCGGCATGGACCTGCCGGTGACCGGCGCGCACGACGCCGGTTTCAACACCGACACGCTCGGCATCTCGTACATCGGCAACTTCGAGTCGGCCAAGCCGTCCAAGGCCGCCCTCGACGCCATCGCGCGGGTCATCGCGTGGAAGTTCGGGATGTACGGCATCGACCCGACCGGCAAGGTCACGCTGACCTCCCGCGCTCCGCTGAACGACAGCGGCAACAAGGTCGCCGAGGGCCAGCAGATCACCCTGCCGCGGGTCTTCGGCCACAAGGACACCAACTCCACGGCCTGCCCGGGCCTCAACCTCTACGCCAAGCTGGGCAGCATCGCCTCGCTGGCCAAGACCCCGGGCATCTCGCACGCCCTGGCCACCACCGACTTCAACCGCGACGGCGTCAGCGACCTGGTCGCCGGCACCCCGAAGGCGAACCGCGTCACCGTGGTCCCGGGCGGTGTCGACGGCCCCGTCACGGCGTCGAGGATCGGCTTCACCCAGAACAGCGCCGGTGTCCCCGGGACCTCCGAGACCGGTGACTCCTTCGGTGCCGCGACCGCCTGGGGCGATGTCAACGGCGACGGTCACGCGGACCTCGCGATCGGCTCGCCGGGCGAGGACGACACCAGCGGCAACGCGGACCGCGGCCAGGTCACGGTCATGTACGGCCCGGCCCTCACCACCGGTTTCTCGTACACCACCACCGGCGTCACCGCGGCCGGCGCCAAGCTCGGTTCGGCCGTCACCGTCGGCGACTTCAACGGCGACGGCAAGGCCGACGTCTTCTCGGCCGGCACCGGCAAGGGCGGCAGCTACAACGTCCGCCTGACCGGCGGCTCGACGACGTACGGCACTCTCACCACCGCCACCGGCGCGGTCGCCCACCTCGACGCCGCGACGGGCGACTTCAACCGGGACGGCTACGCGGACGTCGCCCTCAACTACCGCGACAGCGGCGGCGTCGGGCGCGTGGTCCGCTTCGCGGGCTCGGCGACCGGTCTGACCAAGGCCGGGGTCCTGTCGGTCAAGGGGGGCCGCTCCATAGCCGCCGGTGACTTCAACGGCAACGGCTACGACGACATCGTCATCGGCCAGCCGGTCGCCTCGGAGTCGGGCGCGATCTCGGGCGGCCAGATCACCATGCTGTTCGGCACCTCGACGGGGTTCACCACCACCGGGATGAAGGTCATCCACCAGGACACCTCGGGCGTCCCCGGCGGCAACGAGTCCGGCGACTCCTTCGGCATCTCCGTCTCGGCCGGTGACTTCAACGCCGACGGCTACGCCGACGTCCTGACCGGCGCCCGCGGCGAGGACCTCACCCGCAGCTCCGTCAACTACGCCAACGCGGGCACCGTGGTCCTCGTCAAGGGCGGCTCGACCGGCCTGACCGGCACCGGCTCGATGGCGATCTCGCAGGACACCACGAGCGTCCCCGGCACCGCGGAGGCGGGCGACCTGTTCGGTACGTCGGTGTCGCTGACCGACCTGTCCGGCTACGGCCGCGCCGACCTCACCATCGGCGCCGACGGCGAGGACGGCACGGACGGCATCCTGCTGTACATCCCGAGCAACAGCACGGGCCTCGGCTACGGCGACTCGGTGATCTACAGCAAGTCCACCCTCGGTACGCCGACCGACGGCGGCCTCGGGCAGGTGCTGGCGCCGTAACGGCTTCGGCCCACAGATCCGGCCGGGGTCCCGCCCACTGCACGGGACCCCGGCCGCTTCACCTCCCGGAGTTCGTCGCGTCCCGGCACAGCAGCCGCAGCGAGCCGTCCCCGGCGAAGCACCGGCGGGCCTCGTCGAACGGGTCCCACAACTTGCCGTCGGGCGTGCGTATCCAGTGGTCGCCGCCGCTCGACCACCACTCGGCGCCCGTCTGACGGGCGATCACCTCACCGGCGTACGCGCCGAAGCCGCGCAGCACGCTGTCCACGGCGGCGCGCGGAGTGCCCTCCCGGCGCAGATCGTCGATCATCCGGTCCACCCGCCACAGGCTCTGCGCCGAGTAGTCGAGGCGCAGCCGCGCCCCCTCACGCATCGTCGAAACCGCGTCCGCCGCCCACCGCACCGGCTTCGCCGCGGCTGAGGGCCTGGTCTGCTGATGTGTCGTCACATCGACAAGAGCGTGGCCGCCGCGCGTTTCGTCACCCGGATCCGGGGACTGCCCGGGATGGGTGCAGGACCGCCCCGGCTCCACCTCAGGACTGCCACAGGAACCCCTCAGAAAAACAGGTGTGACATCTGACCGCGCCCGTGCGCTCCAGTCACTGATGAGCATGTACTTCCATCTGCGCGCGGTGCCACCCCCGGCGCTGCGCAACAGCGCGACCTGGTTCCGCCGGCTGTTCGCCGACGACTGGAACACCGTCCGGGAGCGGATCGGCCGGCACCGCGAGGAGGTGCTGGACAAGGGGTATCTGCACCACGCGGTGCTGTACTCCGGTGTCCCCCCGCACCAGGCGCCGGACGGCCCGCGCGCCCATGTGGTGCTGGGCGGCCGCCCGGTCTCCCACCCCGACCCGTCCCTGCCGCCGTTCCTGCTGCTCACCGCCGCCCAGGCCGGCCGGGTCGCCGACTACTTGGCGGGGACGGACTTCGAGGAACTGTGGCACCAGTCCCGCGAGGAGCTGATGCGCCCGTACGGCATGCCGGAGGCCGAGCGGGACGTGCGCTGCGCCTTCGCCTCGGCACACCGGGACCTGACCGCGTTCTACGCGCAGACGGCCCAGTACGGCGACGCGGTGGTGAAGTGGCTGATGGTCTGAGTCAGACCCGCCCCCGCGCTCGCCGCGACACCACGGCGCGCAACACCCGCCGCCCCTCGACGGACACCTCCAGGGCAGGCCGGAGCCCGCCCACGCCATGCCCGGCGAGCAGCTCCAGCACGGTGATCTGGCGCCGCAGTTCGGCGGCGACGAGCGGCGACATGCCCTCCGTACGGCCTTCGCGGCGGGCGTCGACCGAGGAGGCCTCGTCGGCGACCAGGTCGAGCATCCGGTGGATCTGCAGCGAGGCGACCGAGCAGGCGTCCGCCCACAGCCGCACCTCGGCGGCCGTGCGGTCGGCCGGGGCCGCCTCCAGCATCCGGCGGGCCAGCAGCGTGGCCTCGTCCGGCGAGTCCGCCGTACCGTCGATCTTGCCGCGTACCTGTTCCAGCTGTCCGGCCCAGTCGCCGGACGGCTCGGCGAGGCTCGCCCACAGGGGCCGCAGCAGCTCGTCGTCACCGCCCAGCAGGGGCACGCACCGGTCCAAACAAGCCAACCCGCTGGCGGCCAGTCCGCGTTCGTCGGCCTGAGCGATCAGTTCCACCAGGCTCATCCGGCACTCCTTCGGCGGGGTCTCTACAGGCCCCTTCCCTAACGGAGCCCACACTTCCCCTTACTGCGTGCGACAGCCCAGGAGTGTCACAGGGGCACCACTCCGAGCCGGTCGAGCAGCCGGAAGAAGAGGTTTTCGGCCAAGGGGTCGGGGTCGGCGCCGAACACATCGAGCAGGGGCTCGGCCGCCACGGTGTGCCCGGCCTCGGCGGCCCAGGCGGCGGCCCGCTCGGCGGCGTCACGCGGCTCCAGGAAGTAGTCCTCCAGGGCGAGTCCCTCCCCCGCGCCGAGCCGGTTCGCCATCGCGTCGCGCCCGAGGCAGGTCGTCCACGCCCCGCTCTCCGGGCCCGCCGCCTCCACCACCGCGCAGTCGCTGTCCATGACGTACCCGAACAGCGCGGGCGCCCCGGTCTGATGGGCGAGCTCATGCATGTTCCCGACATCGCCCTCGCCGCTCGGGTACTCCCAGACCTGCCAGCCGTCCGGCGCCTCCTGGCGCAGGGTCAGGCCCGACGCGCCCGCCAGTGCCGCCAGCTCCGCGAGCGGCCGCTCGCCGCGCCCCACGACGAAGTACCCCCAGTAGCCCATGTCCGTTCCCCCAGGCTGTTCGCTTCGGCTCGGGCCGAATACACCACAGCCGTACACCCGTTCGCAGCCGGATCGGACAATCCGGTGTCCAGGCGGGCACGGGGGCAGGTCCCTGGAGTGCCTTCTCGATATCGCGTGAACGAGGCCCGCTCCTCAGCCCAGCCGGTCGGCCAGTGCCTTGAAGTCCGCCCAGGACTGCTTCGGCGTTCCCGGGTTCCAGAGCTTCTCGACGGTCGCCCGCAGCGGCATGCGGATGCCGGCCGCCACCTGGTCCTGGGTCTGGGAGTTCGCGAGGTCGCACCAGACGGCGAAGGAGCCGCCGAGGATCTGGCCGTTGTACTTCGCCGGAACCGGCTGAGTGCCGCGCAGGACCAGCGGGGTCCACTGCTCGTAGATGCGCTGCCCGGTCGGATAGACGAAGGTCTGCGGCTGGCCGAGGACGTAGTACAGGAACTCGTCGTTGTAGTTGATGACCTCCCGGCCCTCCGCCAGATACTCCACCGGCAGCCGGGCGCCGATCTCCTTGCCCGTCCAGTAGGCCACCTGGATGTCCTCGTCGGCCTCGACGGAGGTGTCGCTGAAGAAGCCGTCGTTCCAGGCGCGGGGGATCCGGTCGCGGACACGGACCGTGGCGGCGCGGTCGTTGAGCCAGCCCGTGGCCAGGTCGGCGACGGTCGCCCCGGAGCCGTAAGCCTCCCGCGCCGCTCTCGCGAGCTGCGGGAAGGAGGCCTCGGGGTCGGAGACGGTCAGCGCCTGGTACTCGTCACCGCCGACATGCCACTGACCGCCCGGGAAGAGCTCGGCGTATTCGTTCAGCAGATCGTCGACGATCTGGGCGGACTCGTCCTTGGAGATGTCGATCGCCCCGCGGGTGGCCACGCCCGCCGTGTTGCGCAGTTGCAGATCGGGATGGGCCGCGATCACCGCGCCCAGGTGCCCCGGCGAGTCGATCTCGGGCACGACGGTGATGTGCCGTTCCCTGGCGACCGCGACGATCCGCCGGACCTCGGCCTTGGTCAGATGCGGCTCGGAGACGACCTCGGGATGCGACGAGGACTCGATCCGGAACGCCTGGTCGTCGGAGAAGTGCAGCCCCAGCTGGTTGAACTTGAGATCGCCCAGCTCCCGGACCCGGTCCTCGATCCAGTCGGCGGTGAAGTGCTTGCGCGCGATGTCCAGCATGAACCCGCGCACCTTTTTCGCCGGTTCGTCCCGTACGACCCCCTCGGGCGCCGTACCACCCCCGTGCACCGCCTGCTTCAGCGTCCGGGTCCCGTAGAACACGCCCGCATCCGCGGCCCCGCTGATGTTCACCCGCCCGCCGCGCACGGTCAGGGAGTACGACTCCGGGTTCGCGCCCTCATCGTCGTTCAGCGACAGCCGTACGTCTCCGGCGCGCACGTCGTCCTTCTCGCCGGCGTAGGTCAGCCCCAGCTCCTGCGCGAGCAGCCGCCCCTCGTCGGCCAGATCCGCGTCCCCGACGACCACCCGCTCCCCCCGCACCGGCCGCCACCCGGGCCCACGCGCCGGCGTGTGCGAGCGGACGGCCGGGATGGTCCGGGGCGTACTGGAGAGCGCGTACGACCGGCTCGGACTCGGCCTCGGACCGACCGCGGGCCGGGACGACTCCTCACCGGACGGCTGCCGCACCGCCGAGCCCGTGGGCCCGGAGGCGCTGTCATCACCACCGGAAGCCCACAGTCCGAGTCCCACCCCGGACGCGGCGACCAGGGCCCCGACCAGGAGGGCCCGCTGAACGACCTTCTTCTCCGGCGCCCGGCGCCTGTGCTGGCTCACCCAGCCAACGTACGACCGATGAGCGCTTCACGCGTCCACCACACGTTCCGAAACTCTCCCGTTCGGCTGAAATTCGGGCATCCGTCGGACGCCTCACGCGCACTGTCGATAACGTAGCGACACATCTCTCACAGCATCCCCTGCCGAAACGCACGTGACGCCCACACACCTCCCTGGCCGAGTGGCCATACCCCACCAGAAGCGCGGCACCACCCTGGAGCGCTTCAACACGGCACCCGCCGCCGAGGTCCAGCACACCCTCCTGACCTGCCTGCGCAGCCTCCGCTGGGCCCACCGCATCACGACCCACCGCCCGTACCCGACGCTGGACGCCCTGCTCGCGGCCTCCGACGAGGCGGCGTACGACCTGACCCCGGCGGACCTGACGGAGGCGCTGGCGGGAGAGGTCCTGCCGACACTTCCGGCGGGTTCGTACAGCGCGGCTCATACGGCACTGAGCGCGGCGCGTGCGGCGTACGAGACGAAATTCGGTCACGTGTTCGTGATCTGCGTCGATGGCCTACCGCCGACCGAGACCCTGAACCACGTCCTGACAGCCATCCGGTCACGATTGACAAACGATCCGGAGGAGGAACGGGTAGTGGCGTGGGAGGAACTCCGGCAACTGGCCAGGGGACGTTTGCTGGACCTACTCAGGGGCGCGGGGAACTGCGCGACCAGCCACAACGAACCGGCACCCGGCAAATAACAGGACACACCACCCCCCGGGCCGCCCCCGCGTAAGCCAATCCCGGCCACCTGGATAACATGCTGGGGGCCGGTGGACCGTACCCGGCCGGGCCCGACCGACAGCACAAGCCGGCGCGGCCCCAATCCCCGCTCCCGGAGGGACTTCCGTGCCGGCTGGAACGCTGTACCGCGGCCGGGAAGGAATGTGGTCCTGGGTGGCTCACCGAGTCACCGGCGTCCTCATCTTCTTCTTCCTGTTCGTTCACGTGCTGGACACCGCACTCGTCCGGGTCTCCCCCGAGACCTACGACGAGGTCGTCGCGACGTACAAGACGCCGATCATCGCGCTGATGGAGTACGGCCTGACCGCCGCCGTCCTCTTCCACGCACTCAACGGCCTGCGCATCATCGCCGTCGACTTCTGGTCCAAGGGCCCCCGCTACCAGAAGCAGATGCTCTGGTCCGCCGTCGGTCTGTGGCTGGTGCTGATGGCGGGGGCGATCTACCCCCTCCTCGGCCACGCCGCTCGTGAACTCTTCGGGAGCTGACGCCCATGTCCACGACTGAGAAGACCGCGTCCGGGATCGGCCCCGTCGAGGGCGCCTCCCTGTACAACGTCGACAACCCGGCCCCGCTCATCGAGGCCCCGCGCAAGCGCACCAAGAAGACCCCGAAGTCCACGCGCGGCAACTTCGAGATGGCCGCCTGGCTGTTCATGCGCCTGTCCGGCGTCGTGCTGGTCGTCCTGGTCATCGGCCACCTGCTGATCCAGCTGGTGCTCGACGGCGGCGTCTCCAAGATCGGCTTCGCCTTTGTGGCGGGCCGCTGGGCGTCCCCGTTCTGGCAGGTCTGGGACCTGTTGATGCTCTGGCTCGCGACGCTGCACGGCGCCAACGGCCTGCGCACGATCATCAACGACTACGCGGAGCGCGCGAACACCCGGCTGTGGCTCAAGGGCCTGCTCTACACCGCCACGGTGTTCACCATCCTGCTCGGCACGCTGGTGATCTTCACCTTCGACCCGAACATCCGCTAGGCACGGGGCTGCGAGAATCATGAAGATCCACAAGTACGACACCGTCATCGTCGGCGCCGGTGGCGCCGGTATGCGCGCCGCCATCGAGTCGACGAAGCGCAGCCGCACCGCCGTGCTGACCAAGCTCTACCCCACCCGCTCCCACACGGGCGCCGCGCAGGGCGGCATGGCCGCCGCGCTGGCCAACGTGGAGGAGGACAACTGGGAGTGGCACACCTTCGACACGGTCAAGGGCGGTGACTACCTGGTCGACCAGGACGCCGCCGAGATCCTGGCGAAGGAGGCCATCGACTCGGTCCTCGACCTGGAGAAGATGGGCCTGCCGTTCAACCGCACCCCGGACGGCACCATCGACCAGCGCCGCTTCGGCGGTCACAGCCGTAACCACGGCGAGGCCCCGGTCCGCCGGTCCTGCTACGCCGCGGACCGCACCGGCCACATGATCCTCCAGACGCTGTACCAGAACTGCGTCAAGGAGGGCGTGGAGTTCTTCAACGAGTTCTACGTCCTCGACCAGCTCATCACCGAGGTGGACGGCGTCAAGCGCTCGGCCGGTGTGGTCGCCTACGAGCTGGCCACCGGTGAGATCCACGTCTTCCAGGCGAAGGCCGTCATCTACGCCTCCGGCGGCTGCGGCAAGTTCTTCAAGGTGACGTCGAACGCGCACACCCTGACCGGCGACGGCCAGGCCGCCGTGTACCGTCGCGGGCTGCCGCTGGAGGACATGGAGTTCTTCCAGTTCCACCCGACCGGCATCTGGCGCATGGGCATCCTGCTGACGGAGGGCGCCCGTGGTGAGGGCGGCATCCTCCGCAACAAGGACGGCGAGCGCTTCATGGAGAAGTACGCGCCGGTCATGAAGGACCTCGCCTCCCGTGACGTCGTCTCGCGCTCCATCTACACGGAGATCCGTGAGGGCCGCGGCTGCGGTCCCGAGGGCGACCACGTCTACCTCGACCTCACCCACCTCCCGCCGGAGCAGCTCGACGCCAAGCTGCCCGACATCACCGAGTTCGCGCGGACGTACCTCGGCATCGAGCCCTACACGGACCCGATCCCGATCCAGCCGACCGCGCACTACGCGATGGGCGGCATCCCGACGAACGTCGAGGGTGAGGTGCTCGCCGACAACACGACCGTGGTTCCGGGTCTGTACGCCGCCGGTGAGGTCGCCTGTGTGTCGGTGCACGGCGCCAACCGTCTGGGCACGAACTCCCTGCTGGACATCAACGTGTTCGGCAAGCGGGCGGGTATCGCCGCGGCGAACTACTCCCGGACGGCCGAGTTCGTCGAGCTGCCGGAGAACCCGGCGGAGCTGGTGATCGACCAGGTCGAGCGCCTGCGCACGTCCACCGGCACCGAGCGGGTGGCGGTGCTCCGCAAGGAGCTGCAGGAGACCATGGACGCCAACGTCATGGTGTTCCGCACCGAGCAGACGATCAAGACCGCGGTCGAGAAGATCGCCGAGCTGCGCGAGCGCTACCGGAACGTCTCGATCCAGGACAAGGGCAAGCGGTTCAACACGGACCTGCTGGAGGCCATCGAGCTTGGCAACCTGCTCGACCTGGCCGAGGTCATGGCCGTCTCCGCGCTCGCCCGCAAGGAGTCCCGCGGCGGTCACTACCGCGAGGACTACCCGAACCGCGACGACGTCAACTTCATGCGCCACACCATGGCGTACCGCGAGGTGGGCGACGACGGCACGGAGTCCGTACGTCTCGACTACAAGCCGGTCGTCCAGACCCGCTACCAGCCGATGGAGCGTAAGTACTGATGGCAACCCCCGTTCTGGACAAGGTGGAGGCGGAGTCCGCCGCCTCTCCCTACATCACCGTCACCTTCCGCGTCCGCCGGTTCAACCCGGAGGTCTCGGCCGAGGCGACCTGGGAAGACTTCCAGCTGGAGATCGACCCCAAGGAGCGCGTCCTCGACGGTCTGCACAAGATCAAGTGGGAGGTCGACGGCACGCTGACCTTCCGACGCTCCTGCGCGCACGGCATCTGCGGTTCCGACGCCATGCGGATCAACGGCAAGAACCGTCTCGCGTGCAAGACGCTGATCAAGGACATCAACCCCGAGAAGCCGATCACGGTCGAGCCCATCAAGGGCCTCACGGTCCTGAAGGACCTCGTGGTCGACATGGAGCCGTTCTTCCAGGCGTACCGCGATGTGATGCCCTTCCTCATCACGAAGGACACCAACGAGCCGACGCGTGAGCGTCTGCAGACCGCCGAGGACCGTGAGCGCTTCGACGACACCACGAAGTGCATCCTGTGCGCCGCGTGCACGTCGTCCTGCCCGGTCTTCTGGAACGACGGCCAGTACTTCGGCCCGGCGGCCATCGTCAACGCGCACCGCTTCATCTTCGACTCGCGTGACGAGGCCGGCGAGCAGCGCCTGGAGATCCTCAACGACAAGGACGGCGTGTGGCGCTGCCGCACGACCTTCAACTGCACGGACGCCTGTCCGCGCGGTATCGAGGTCACCAAGGCCATCGCCGAGGTGAAGAAGGCGCTGATCACGCGCCGCTTCTGAGCTTCCGCGCTTCGCTTCGGCCCAGGGCCCTGTTCCCCTCTCTTCGGGATCGGGGCCCTCCGGCTTTTCCGGGGGCATGGTCAGCCGCCGACCAGCGGTATGAGCCTCAGGAACCTGACCTCTGTGTCTGCTGTGAGGTCGATTTCCTCGTCCAGGTCGGTGAGTTGGCGGTCGCCGACCAGGAGGATCAGGCCGTTCGCGGTGAAGGCCTTCGGGGCCCGCTCCCTGTCGGCCTCCCGACGCACCCGGCGCCGGATCAACTCCCGGACCGTCAGCCGCTCCTCCGCGACGTCGAGCCGCAGGCCCGTCTCGCGCTGCCCCGTGGTCGTCTCGTCGACGAAGGTCACCTGTCCCATACGCCGACAGTACGAGCCGCCACTGACAATCCCGGGATCCGGCCGATCATCGGCCTACTCTGACTGTGTGTCAGATGACGAGTCGTACGAACTGCTCGGGTTCGACAACATGCTGCTGCCCGTCGGTGACCTCGGTGAGGCCGTCGGGTTCTACGAACACGCTGGGTTCACGGTGGCGTTCCGGTTCGACGAGGCGGGAATCGCGCTGCTGAAGGTGGGCGGTGAGACGCCCGGGATCCTGCTGCGGCAGGAGGAGGCTCTTGAGCACCGGCCGCCGCCCTGGCACTCGCCCCGGCTGTGGCTGGAGGTGCCGGACGCGCGCGCGGCCGCCCGCCGGCTGGCCGGAGCCGGGATCGCGCCGCTGGACGAGCCGTTCCCGGTGGCCACCGGGTGGACCGTCGAGGTCGCCGACCCCTGGGGGAACGTCTTCGGGCTCACCGACTACTCCAAGCGTCCGGCACTCGGCCGAAGACCGTGACGCA
>NZ_JAVRBF010000576.1:0-295 GCF_032436805.1 Streptomyces sp. P17
CGCCATAATCACCACTTCGCAAGCCGGTACGTCAAAGCCTTCATCGAACAAATCAACGTTGACGAGAATTTTAACGACACCGGCTTTAAATTCTTTAATATATTTTTCTCTCACCGGGCTTGGTGTCTTCGCAGAGACTGATGCCGCACGAATTCCCGCGTCGTTGAATTGTTTTGCAATTTTGTTTGCCGTGTCAACGTCCGTTGCAAAGCAAATGGCGCGTTTACCGAGTGCGTGCCGGGAGTATTCCCTAACAACATCACCAACACTACGCGATTTTTCAGCAGCGGCTTTG
>NZ_JAVRBF010000577.1:0-294 GCF_032436805.1 Streptomyces sp. P17
TGCTGATATTGTTGGCCTGCTAGAAATGGAGAATAATGGGTTTGGTAAAAAGTCAGCGATTGCACAATTAGTAAATGAGTTAAATGATCGTTATCGCTGTAATGACAATACCGATAACAATGTGTATCAATTTGTCGCTATCGATTCAAATAATGACTTAGTTTCTGACCATCAGGACCATATCGGTACAGATGCAATTACTAATGCTATTATCTATCGACCAAATAAAGTAACTTTGCTTGATTCTAAGGTAATACCCTTACCAAAGCAGAATGCTGAATCCATTTTAGACCC
>NZ_JAVRBF010000578.1:0-236 GCF_032436805.1 Streptomyces sp. P17
TACAGTCGGATGGGGTACGCCCGTCGCAACGCTCTCGCTGTTCTACCGTCGAACACTAGGCCCCTGCAACCATCCATACATCGCCGCCCACGAGGACAGAAAGAACACCAGCACGAGCAGACTGCCGCCCAGCCACGCAATGAACTCGGCGCTCATGCGCCACCACCTCCACTCAGGACACTCACACCGATACGGAACACCCGGATCGACACGGCAGCGACGACACCCGCAACCAC
>NZ_JAVRBF010000579.1:0-294 GCF_032436805.1 Streptomyces sp. P17
GACTTGGCGACGGCTGGCATTTTTATACTGACAATACTGGCAATAGCTATTTAACGACAACAGGTGAAGAAGATCGAATTAACCCCGGTTTAACTCGTCAAGAAAGAGAAAGTTGCATAACTGAAAATGGATCTATAAAAGAAGAAATTAGAGCTGGTGGTATAGGCACTCTTTGTATCATCAATTCAAATTAAACAACAAAAAGGAAAAGTGAAATGAATAATATGAAAAAAACAACAATCGCATTAGCAGTAAGCTTACTTACTATTAGTTCAATAGCACAAGCAAACTATT
>NZ_JAVRBF010000580.1:0-294 GCF_032436805.1 Streptomyces sp. P17
ATGATTGAGCCTACGGCTGGTGGAACCAATGCAACTTGGTTGGCTGCTTGGCCGAAGATGCAGAAGCGTCTCTATGTCGTTGCACGAACCAATCTGCCAGATCATACCATTGTTCTTAAAGCTGCTGACGATAACGCTGAATACATGATGGCTCAGTGTGATCCGACGCTCTACAACGACAACAATATTCTTTGGTCGTTCCACTCGTACATTCCGTTTCTCATTTCGCACCAAGGTGCAACATGGGCCGGTGACGTTGTGGGTCACGTCAAGAATATTCCTTACCCGCTGTGG
>NZ_JAVRBF010000206.1:0-881 GCF_032436805.1 Streptomyces sp. P17
GCCCGGAATGACCACACCATTGATGACAGCAACGATGCTATCAGAAGGCTTCTCATTTCCGTCAACGGGAGTGAGATGTTCCTTGATGTCGTCATAGCGAGGCTGCTTATGAACAACCGGCTGACCAGTCGTCACCTTTGGTTCTTCAATGGTCAGTTCTTCAGGAGCCAGAGTGATTTCTGGCTCCGGTTCAGGTGCACGGAAGAAGCTCGCAAGCTTGTTCTTTGCAGCCTTGAAGAACGAGACGAAACCGCCTGTCTTCTTGGTGAATTCCTCATAGACAGAGAACTTGTCCAGAGAAATAGGCACGATTTCCCCACGTGCGAGACGCGGGGACAGTTCTGCCATGAGATCGTGAAGACGAGGATCGCCTTGTTCGATCTTGTGGGTGCGGCCATCTTCTCCGTAGAAAATGACGTGCCGCTTGTCCACGACAGCAGATTTTACGCGGAGCGTATTATCTGACATATTACTGCCTTTCTTACTTGAGTAATGCCATCTGAAGCATTGTACGGGCCAGTGCCCTTTCCTCCGCTGTAGCGTTATCATACGTTGCAGCAGAGCAGACATTACGGATATTGAACATCGTAATCCGTGTGTCAAAGTCTGGGCGAATAACGTCCATGAATGGGTTAGGGAGCGTTTTATCGACCAGATCGCTGAACTTCACATGCAAGGCAGCAAGTCTGTCACGGATTTCCGTTGAGAAATAATGCCTGTAGGAGTTGAGCTTGTTGAATATCTCACGATAGTCCAACTCCTCTTGTGTTAGTTCAACTTGGCGTACAGGAAGTTTTTCAAATCCCGGCACATTGTCTTTGAGTGCAGCAATCCAATCTTCGATCAAAGATACTTCTTCGATCCAATGATCGTAGTTTGCT
>NZ_JAVRBF010000581.1:0-293 GCF_032436805.1 Streptomyces sp. P17
GCTTCTTACTCATCTTAATCACCTATATATTGTTTGTGTTACTGAGAAAGAGCTTCGTCTAGCTTCTCTTGCAGCTTCTCAACCGACGAACGCTTGTCAGCCTTGACGCCAAGCTCTGCAAGCTGTGCGATCAACTCTTCTTTCTGCTCATCTTCACTCGGGATATCAACTTTCTCAGTGAACTGAACATTCTTAACTACTTCACGCTTAGGCAGTTCCTTGCCATCACCATTAGACTCAGTGACCACAAAGTAGCCAAGTCGGCTATACGGGCCTACCATGCCAGGATGAAT
>NZ_JAVRBF010000582.1:0-292 GCF_032436805.1 Streptomyces sp. P17
AGTCTCCCCAAGCTTTCTGAGTGTTTGCAGCACCGATGACATAGACACTCTCGTACATGTTCATCAAGAATGTCACAGTATCGATGACGAATGCCGATACGGCATCAGGCTGTTCAATCACCTGATCCAACAGATCGAATATCTGATAAGGATCGGTGATTGGCTCTTCAGCAAACTTTGACTTGAACGGCAAACGCTTGTTCGCTTCACAGTTTGCAAAGAGCACTCGTTCCGGGTCACGGAGGTTGGCGAGACTGGCAGATTTACCAGTCCCACTTTCACCACCGATCAG
>NZ_JAVRBF010000583.1:0-292 GCF_032436805.1 Streptomyces sp. P17
CCCATCATGAACCCGATCGCCAGCAGGATGACGAGGTCGGGGCGACGCTTGACGTACCGGACGCCGTCGCGCACCCGTGCCTTCTCGGCTGAGGGTGGGGACACGTAGAGACGGTCAGCCCTGATGAACAACAGGGTTGTGATGAACCCGATGAAGCAGAGGACGTTGATGGCCATCACCCAGCCGACTCCCACGGCGGCGATGAGCAGGCCACCGACGCCAGGGCCGAGCAGGCGGGCGCCGTTGAAGGAGGCAGAGTTGAGGCTCACGGCGTTGGGCAGGTTCTTCAGTG
>NZ_JAVRBF010000055.1:0-60776 GCF_032436805.1 Streptomyces sp. P17
ACCCCTGGGGCCCGGCCCGGTTTGACCCGTTCGGCCGCCGCCCCGTAACCTGGACCGTCGGCATGTCCACTGACGTGCCACATCCCCGTAAACCTCTTCCTCCGGAGCACACGGTGTTCTGGAGAGGCCGCCCGTGCCGGGCGGCTGGACTGCGGGGGTGCCGTTCCCGAGCGAGAGAGTGAGATCCGCGTGTACGCCATCGTGCGCAGCGGTGGTCGCCAGCACAAGGTTGCTGTCGGCGACATCGTTGAGGTTGACAAGATTTCCACTGCCAAGGTTGGCGACACGGTCGAGCTCTCGACCCTGCTCGTTGTCGACGGCGACGCTGTGACCAGTGACCCGTGGGTGCTGGCCGGCATCAAGGTCCAGGCCGAGGTCGTGGACCACCACAAGGGCCAGAAGATCGACATTCTGCGCTACAAGAACAAGACCGGCTACCGCCGTCGTCAGGGCCACCGCCAGCAGTACACGGCGATCAAGGTCACTGAGATCCCCGCGGCTGCGAAGTAAGGGACTGAGGAGAGATGGCACACAAGAAGGGCGCATCGTCCACCCGTAACGGTCGTGACTCCAACGCTCAGCGCCTCGGCGTGAAGCGCTTCGGCGGTCAGGTCGTGAACGCGGGCGAGATCCTGGTCCGTCAGCGCGGCACCCACTTCCACCCGGGCGCCGGTGTCGGCCGTGGCGGCGACGACACGCTGTTCGCGCTGAACGCCGGTGCGGTGCAGTTCGGCACCCACCGTGGCCGCAAGGTCGTGAACATCGTTCCGGTCGCCTGATCGGAAGCTTTCGCGAGGCGGACCTCACTTCCCGGTCGGGAAGGCGGGTCCGCCTTTCGCGTGTTGACATAGGTAAAACCCGTACTTTCTGGAGGCACACACCATGACCACCTTCGTGGACCGCGTCGAACTGCATGTCGCCGCGGGTAACGGAGGTCACGGCTGTGCCTCCGTCCACCGCGAGAAGTTCAAGCCGCTCGGAGGACCGGACGGCGGGAACGGCGGGCGGGGCGGTGACGTCATCCTGACCGTCGACCAGTCGGTGACCACCCTGCTCGACTACCACCACTCCCCGCACCGCTCGGCCACCAACGGCAAGCCCGGCGAGGGCGGCAACCGCTCCGGCAAGGACGGCCAGGACCTGATCCTCCCCGTGCCGGACGGCACCGTGGTGCTGGACAAGGCGGGCAATGTCCTCGCCGACCTGGTCGGCCACGGCACCTCCTACGTCGCCGCACAGGGCGGCCGGGGCGGCCTCGGCAACGCGGCACTGGCCTCCGCCCGCCGCAAGGCGCCCGGTTTCGCGCTGCTCGGTGTGCCGGGGGACCTCCAGGACATCGTCCTGGAGCTGAAGACCGTCGCCGATGTGGCGCTGGTGGGCTACCCGAGCGCCGGCAAGTCCTCGCTGATCTCGGTGCTGAGCGCCGCCAAGCCGAAGATCGCCGACTACCCGTTCACCACCCTGGTGCCGAACCTCGGTGTCGTCACGGCCGGTTCGACCGTGTACACCATCGCCGACGTGCCGGGACTGATCCCGGGCGCCAGCCAGGGCAAGGGCCTGGGCCTGGAGTTCCTGCGGCACGTGGAGCGGTGCAGCGTGCTGGTGCACGTTCTGGACACGGCGACGCTGGAGTCCGACCGCGACCCGGTGTCCGACCTCGACATCATCGAGGCGGAGCTGAGCGAGTACGGCGGCCTCGACAACCGTCCGCGGATCGTCGTCCTGAACAAGATCGACGTACCGGACGGCAAGGACCTCGCCGAGATGGTGCGGCCGGAGCTGGAGGCGCGGGGCTACCGGGTCTTCGAGGTGTCCGCGGTCGCCCACCTCGGGCTGAAGGAGCTGTCGTTCGCGCTCGCCGACCTGGTCGGCAAGGCGCGGGCCGCGAAGCCGAAGGAGGAGGCGACGCGGATCGTCATCCGGCCCAAGGCCGTGGACGACACGGGCTTCACCGTCGTCCGCGAGGAGGACGGGCTGTTCCGGGTGCGTGGCGAGAAGCCGGAGCGCTGGGTGCGGCAGACCGACTTCAACAACGACGAGGCCGTCGGCTACCTCGCCGACCGGCTCAACCGCCTCGGTGTCGAGGAGGAGTTGATGAAGGCGGGCGCCCGGTCCGGCGACGGAGTCGCCATCGGACCCGAGGAGAACGCCGTGGTCTTCGACTGGGAGCCGACCGTCATGGCCGGCGCCGAGATGCTCGGCCGCCGCGGTGAGGACCACCGCTTCGAGGCGCCGCGCCCCGCGGCCCAGCGCCGCAGGGACCGGCAGGCGGAACGGGACGACGTGGACCGGGAGTTCGACGACTTCGAGCCCTTCGAGGGTTAACACCGGGGGAAGCCGGGGCCTGCGACAGGGCCAACCAACCGTCGGTTCGGTGAGTCGTACGGGGCGGCGCGGTGAGGATCGTGATCCTCACCGCGCCGCCCCGTCCTTTTGACCTCTTGTCTCCCGGAGTCGATGTGTCCGTACGCCGCGGTTTGGTGGTTGCCCTCGCCCTGCTGGGCGCGACCGTCGGAGCAACACCCCTCGCGCATGCCGCGCCCGAGCCCCCGAGGCAGGCCTTCAACGGCGACGGCTACGAGGACCTGGTGACCGGTGTCCCGAACGGGCTGGTGGCCGGGAAGAGGCGGGCCGGGTACATCGCCGTCGTCTACGGCTCGGCGAACGGGCCCGGTACCAGGAAGGGCCGAGAACCAGTGCCGTCTGGATGTTCACGGCCAGGGGCGCTCTCACCTTCGGCGCCGGTGCCTTCGGTATGACCGCCGCCGACTCGCGCTTCGGCGACTGCTTCCCGCAGTGAGCGGCGGTCGCCCGCTGACGGACGGTCAGCGGGCGACTTCCTGTTGCTTGCCTATTTGTCATGCACGCGAACCCTGAGGTTCAGCGGGTGGACTGCCCGGAAGCGTGAGCTTCCAGGTGTCCAAGGGGCCCGCGACGCAGGGGAGTTCGTCGATGACCGCAGTAGGATCACCCGACCGACGCCGCTTTCTGACCGCCGGTGCCGCCGTGCTCGGCGCCGCCGCCTCCGCACAGCTGTGGCTGCCGGCCACCGCACGTGCCGCCGAAACGGCCCTGCCCGAGGGCGTGTTCAGCCTCGGCGTGGCCTCCGGCGACCCGCTCCCGGACGGCATCGTGCTGTGGACCCGGCTCGCCCCCGACCCGCTGAACGGCGGCGGTATGCCCGACGCCGTGGTGCCGGTGCAGTGGGAGCTCGCCGAGGACGAGCGGTTCCGCAAGGTCGCGCGCCGCGGCACCGCCCAGGCCCGGCCCGAGTACGGGCACAGCGTTCACGTGGATGTACGCGGCCTGCGGCCGGGCCGCCGCTACTGGTACCGCTTCCGCACCGGCGGCCGTATCTCGCCCGTCGGCCGCACCCGTACCGCGCCCCACCCCTACAGCTCCGGCGGCGATCTGCGCTTCGCGCTCGCCTCCTGCCAGAACTGGCAGCACGGATACTTCACGCCGTACGCCGACATGCTGGACCAGGATCCCGATGTCGTGGTGTTCGTCGGTGACTACATCTACGAGTCGGTGCCCTCGGCGACGGCCCTGCGCAGGCACGAGGGGACGGGGGAGCCGTACACCCTGGAGCAGTACCGCAACCGGTACGCCCAGTACCGCTCCGACCCCGACCTCGCGGCGATGCACGCGGGCGCGCCCTTCGTGGTGACCTTCGACGACCACGAGGTCGACAACGACTTCGCCGGCGAGATCCCGCAGGACCCGGCCAAGCAGCCGCACGACGCGTTCGTGGCCCGGCTCACCGCGGCCTACCAGGCGTACTACGAGCACATGCCGGTACGCGCCACGGCCGTTCCGAACGGACCGCACATCCGGATGTACCGCCGCCTGGAGTTCGGCCGCCTCGCCCGGCTGAACGTCCTCGACACCCGGCAGTACCGCAGCGACCAGGCCACCAGCCAGGCCGGTGCCATGGACCCCTCGCTCACCATGCTCGGCGCCGCGCAGAAGCAGTGGCTGCTGGACGGGCTGCACGACTCGCCCGCGCGCTGGAACCTGATCGCCTCGCAGATCATGATGGCCGAGACCGATCTGCTGGTCGGCGAGGGCAAGCAGTGGTTCTACGACGCCTGGGACGGCTACCAGGCCGAACGCAACCAGTTCCTCAAGGAGTTCAGGGGCGTGCGCAACCCGGTGGTCCTCACCGGAGACCGGCACCTGACGATGATCAGCGATCTCAAGGAGGACTTCGCGGACCCGGCCTCCGCCGTCGTCGGCGCCGAGTTCGTCGGCACCTCCATCTCCAGCAACGGCGACCAGGACCAGGACGCGTTCCGCAGGGAGTGGGACCCGCGCCGCGCGGACAACCCGCACTGGAAGCTGCTCGACGCGCACCGCGGCTACCACCTCTTCGACATCCGCCGTGACGGCATCGACGCGCAGGTCAGGGTGGTGGACACGGTCCGGCAACCGACATCGACGCCGAGCACGCTGGCGAAGCTCAGGGTGGAGGCGGGCCGTCCGGGCGTCGAGGTGGTGTGACCCGGTGAGTGTGGCGCTCATCACTGTCCCACACAGCTCTTAGCCAACCCTCAGGAACACCTCTTACCGTCCCTTGTCCATGGAGACGGACTGTACGAGAGATGAAGTCCCGGCCAACAGCGCGCTGCCCCCACTGGCGGCCGGGACGAGGCTGCTGCACATCGGCCCGCACAAGACCGGGACCACCTCGATCCAGGGCGCCCTCTTCGCGGCCAAGGAGGCGATGGCCGCGCACGGCGTCGACTTCCCGGCGACCAGCAGGCACCCCATGTCGGCCGCGCTCGCGGTCTGCGCCCGCCCCGGGATGCTGGGCGACAGCAAGCCCACCGAGCGGCACTGGGAGACGCTGGTGGAGCAGGTCGCCGCCACCGGCCGGCGCACCTGTGTGATCAGCAGCGAGTTCTTCGCCGACGCCCCCGACGACGAGACCGTCGAGCGGATCGTCCAGGAGCTGGGCGGCGACCGGGTGCATGTCCTGGTCACCCTGCGCCCGCTGGTGAGGATCATGCCCTCGCAGTGGCAGCAGTACGTGCAGAACGGCCTGCGGGTGGGCTACGAGGGCTGGCTGAGGCACATGCTCAAGAAGGCGCCGTACGAGAAGCCCACCCCCAGTTTCTGGCGCCGCCACCGGCATGACCGACTGGTCGAGCGGTGGATGCGGGTGGTCGGGGCGGACCGGGTCACCGTGGTGGTCGTCGACGACCGGGACCGCGGTGGTCTGATGCGCACCTTCGAGGCGCTGCTCGGACTGCCCGGGAATCTGCTTCAGGAGGTTCCGGACACCGCGAACAGGTCACTCACCCTGGCCGAGACCGAAATGCTGCGGAATCTTAATAAGGAATTCCGTGGGAATGAGCTCCCGGAGGAGCTTTATTCACAGCTCATCCGATATGGCGCCGTCATGCATATGAAGAGCGCGTGCGCGCCGGGTCCCGACGACGTGAAGATCCGCACCCCGCAGTGGGCCGCCGAGGCCGCCGCCGAGATCGGTGCCGAGATGGCGCTGCGGATCGGCGCGATGGGCGTGCGGGTGCTGGGGGACCCCGGCATTCTGTCCGCCGTACCGAAACCCCCGACGCGGACCGATGCCGAGCCGCGCATGGCTCCTGAGGTGGCCGCGCAGGCGCTGTACGGGGCCCTCGCGGCGGCCGCGGCGGCGCCGGTGCGGAACACCGCGCCCGTGCAGGCGCGGACGGTTCACCAGACCTCTTCCAAGGAACTCGTGAAGGTCCTCGGGCACCGCTGCCTCAAGCGGCTGCGGCGCCGCTGAGCTGTGCGGTTACTCACAGCTACGCCAAGCAATTCCACCCGGGAACCACGGAAGCATTCCGACCGTCACCAGGAGTGCAAGGTGAATGACAGGTTGCGCGCACATATGCGGCGGAGGACGCTCGCCTTGCACTGCGGTAACCGGAAGTGGGACCATTTCCAAGTTCCCAGTCGCCACAAGGTAGGTCACCTGTGTCCCAGCACATAGCCAAGCCCCGTACCACCGCAGTGATCCTGGCCGGTGGTACCGGTCAGCGTGTGGGTCTCTCGATCCCCAAGCAGCTGCTGAAGATCGCTGGCAAGGCAGTCATCGAGCACACCCTGACCACCTTCGAGAAGGCCGACTCGATCGACGACATCATCGTGCTGATGGCGCCGGGCTACGTCCCCGACATCGAGAAGATCGTGGCCAAGGCGGGGTTCAAGAAGGTCACCAGGATCATCGAAGGCGGCGCCACCCGTAACGAGACCACCGAGCGTGCCATCGCCGCCCTCGGTGAGGGTCTGGCCGAGGGCGAGGACCGCAATGTCCTCTTCCACGACGCCGTGCGCCCGCTGCTGTCACAGCGCGTGATCGACGACTGTGTCACCGCCCTGGAGCGTTACCAGGCCGTCGACGTCGCCATCCCGTCCGCGGACACCATCATCGTCACCCGCACCCACGGCGAGGACGGCGAGTTCATCACCGAGATCCCGGACCGCTCCCGGCTGCGCCGCGGCCAGACGCCGCAGGCCTTCAAGCTGTCCACGATCAAGCGGGCCTACGAGGTCGCGGCCGGCGACCCGAACTTCCAGGCCACCGACGACTGCACCGTCGTGCTCCGCTACCTGCCGGACGTGCCGATCCACGTGGTCGCGGGCGACGAGTACAACATGAAGGTCACCCAGCCCGTCGACGTCTTCATCGCCGACAAGCTGTTCCAGCTGGCCTCCACCGCCGCGCCCGAGCAGGTCTCCGAGGAGGCCTACCGCGAGCTGCTCACCGGCAAGACCATCGTCGTCTTCGGCGGCTCCTACGGCATCGGCAAGGACATCGCCGAGCTCGCCGAGTCCTACGGCGCCAAGGTCTATGCCCTCGGCCGCTCCACCACCGGCACCCATGTGGAGAACCCGGAGGAGGTCGACGACGCGCTGTCCAAGGCGTACGCCGAGACCGGGCGCATCGACTACGTCGTGAACACCGCCGGCGTGCTGCGCATCGGCAAGCTCGCCGAGACCGACAACGCCACCATCGAGGAGGCGCTGAAGGTCAACTACCTCGCGCCGGTGCAGATCGCCCGCTCCTCGTACAAGTACCTCGCCGAGACCGGCGGCCAGCTGCTGCTGTACACCTCCAGCAGCTACACCCGCGGCCGGGCCGAGTACAGCCTGTACTCCTCCACCAAGGCCGCCATGGTCAACCTCACCCAGGCGCTGTCCGACGAGTGGGCCGGTGACGGCATCCGGGTGAACTGCATCAACCCCGAGCGCACCGCCACCCCGATGCGCACCAAGGCCTTCGGGCAGGAGCCGGCGGGCAGCCTGCTCTCCTCCGAGGCGGTCGCCCGCACCTCCCTCGACGTGCTGCTTTCCGAGCTGACCGGTCATGTCATCGACGTCCGCCAGCAGGACCCGACGGCGGCGGCGGGCCAGGCGTCCGGCTTCGAGGCGGCGCTGGCCAGCGTGTTGGACCGTCAGGACGGCGTGGCATAATCAGCGGTTAATAGCCTTACGGAATTCAGGCCTCTGCGTTTCTTCATTCACGAAGAATTCACAGGGGCCTGAGTCCTTCGGCCCTCCAGACCGGCAACCCCTCCCAGAGCAGGTTTATCCGTGATCTCCACCGCTATACGCGTCGCCCGGGTGGGCAGCGCGGCCGAGCTGGCCGCGGCGGTCCTCATGATGCTGGGCTTCCCCTGCCTCATGGTGGCCGCGCTCGTCCCGAGCGTTCCCGCCTTCGCGGCCGGTGCCGCCGTGACGTACCTGGCGGACCACTATCTGCACCGCAAGGGCAGCTACCTGGTCAACCGCCTGAGCAAGGTGCGCGCCGGACTGTCGATCCGCTTCCTGATCAGACAGCTGCTGCTGGTCCTGCTGCTGGCCCGGCTCGATCTCTCGGACAACCTGGTCTTCTACGCCGCGGTCGCCGGCTTCATCGCCTTCTACGGCTTCCAGGCCCCGCACGGCGCCCTGGTCACGCTGATCCGCAACCGCCGCCGGATGCCGGTCGCCACCCGCAACATCGACCTGGCCTCGCGCATCCGCATCCCGGACGCCCCGCCGCGCTACCTGCTGCACCGCTCCGCCGAGAAGATGCTCCACCTCGACCTGGCCGCGGTGGTCGGCATCCTCGTCTCCGCCGCCATGGACGAGGCGCTCGCCGGCCTCATCGGCGCCGGTGTCACCCTGCTCCTCGGCTGCCTCTACGTCCTCGCGCTCATGCCGTACGTCCGCGGCAGCAAGATCCCGCCGAACGCGGACACCGTGCTGGCCGCCATGGACGACTGGCTGGCCGAGTACCGGCCCGAGACGGTGCTGTACTTCTCCGGCTCCAAGGAGTCGGCGTACCAGGTCAACATGTGGCTGGAGACGATGGAGCAGCTGGACTCCCGGCCGCTGATCATCCTGCGCGAGCGGGTCATCCTGGCGAACCTGGCCCCGACCACGGTCCCCGTCATCTGCGTGCCCGGAGGGGTGCACCTGATGAACCTGGACCTGAGCACCGTGCGGGTCGCGCTGTACGCGGCGAACGTCGGCAAGAACATCCACCTGCTGCGCGTGCCCACCATGAAGCACGTCTTCATCGGCCACGGCGACAGCGACAAGCTGGCGAGCGTCAACCCGTTCAGCAAGGTCTACGACGAGGTGTGGACCGCCGGCCGCGCGGGCCGCGACCGGTACGCCATAGCCGATGTCGGCGTCCGCGACGACGACATCGTCGAGGTCGGACGCCCGCAGCTGGCGCCCATCCAGACCTGGCAGGGCGTGCCCGAGGGCCCCCGCGGCGGAGCCGCCGACGGACGCTGCCCGACCGTGCTGTACGCCCCCACCTGGGAGGGCTGGGACGGCAACCCCGGCAACACCTCGATCGTGCTGGCCGGCGAGAACATCGTGCGGAGCCTGGTCACGGCCGAACCGCCGGTCCGCGTCCTGTACAAGCCGCACCCGTTCACCGGCACCGTCAGCGCCGAGGCCAAGGCCGCTCACCAGCGGATCACCGCCCTGGTGGAGAAGGCCGGCGCCGAGCGCGCCGCCGACGCCCGTTTCGCCGCCGACACCGCGGCCCAGAGCGCCGCCAAGGCCGAGCTGGCCCGGATCGAGGCCCGGCTCGCGCAGCTGGCCGGCAACGGCAAGGAGCGCGGCGACGAGGCAGAGGTCACCCGGGACAGCCTGGTGGACGTGGCCCGGCACGAGGAGGTCGCCCGGCTGCGCGCGCAGTGGAACGACGCGTACTGGCGCTCCTTCGGCAGCCATGAGCACCGGGTGATCTCGGGCGCCGAGCCGCGGCTCTACGACTGCTTCAACGTCTCCGACGCGATGGTCTCCGACATCTCCAGCGTGGTCTCCGACTTCATCGCGAGCGGCAAGCCGTACGCGGTGACGGACTCCGCCGAGCTGGGCGAGGAGGAGTTCAAGCGGCAGAACACCGCCGTGCGTGCCGCGGTCGTCCTGACCAACAGCGCGGCCGAGCTGGGCGAACTGCTGGAGGCGGTGCGCGACCCGGCCGCCGACCCGCTGGCCGAGGACCGCGGCGAGCTGAAGCGGTATCTGCTCGGCCCGGACGAGCCGGCCTCCATCGACCAGTTCAACACCGCGGTGGCGAACCTCTCCCTGAAGGCCGAGACCCGCAACCTTGGCCAGGAGGCGCGGATCGCGGCGACCGAGTCGGCGGAACTGACGGGCTGACCGCCGGTCCCTTCACCTCGGTTCGGCCCCTGGGGAGCTCAACTCCCCGGGGGCCGAACCTTTTTCATGCCTCGTGCGTACTGTGATGTGGCTCACTAAAAGATCGGCGGGAGGCAACCGCTTCCCCAAGCGAACCGTCTACTAGGTAGCGAAAAGGAGATACGGGAGAAAACCTTCCGTTTGCTAGGGGGAAACGTGACCGTGACGCAGCCTGATGTGAGCGTCATCATCGGGGCGTACGAGGCGATGCCGTATCTGGTCGAGTGCCTGGCGTCCGTCGAGGCGCAGACCATCGAGCCGGCGCGCGTCGAGGTCATCGCGGTGGACGACGGCTCGGCCGACGGCACGGGCGAGTATCTGGAGGAGTTCGCCGCCCGCGCCCCCATGCCGGTGACGGTGATCCGGCAGGAGAACTCCGGTGGCCCCAGCGGCCCGCGCAATGTGGGCCTCGGCAAGGCCGCCGGACGCTATGTCTTCTTCCTCGACGCCGACGACCGGCTCGGCCCCGAGGCTCTGGAGCGGATGGTCGCCATGGCCGACCGCAACGGCACGGACGTCGTCCTCGGCCGGGTCGAGGGCATCAACCGCAAGCCGCCCCAGTCGATGTGGGGCAGGACGCTGGAGCGCACCGATGTGTACTCCTCCAACATCAAGTTCACACTGAGCGCCCAGAAGCTGTTCCGCCGGGAGATGCTCACCCGGCACGACATGCGCTTCGACGAGTCCCTGTGGACCGGCGAGGACGCGCTGTTCACGATGGAGGCCTATCTGCGGGCCGACGGCGTCTCCGTGATCGCCGACTACACCTGCTACTACCTGGTGGGCCGCGAGGACGGCAAGCACGTGACGAAGAGGGGGAGTTACACCCTGCGCTTCGACTCCGCGCGCGCCCTGATGAACCTGATCGCGGAGATGGTCCCGCCCGGTGCCAGGCGCGATGTGCTCATGGTCCGCCCCTTCGCCGTCACGCTGCTGCCGCAGTTCGGCCCGAAGTTTCTCAAGGACAGCGAGAAGATCCGGCGGCACAAGCTCGAACTGGCAGCGCCCCTGATGGCCGCGCACTGGAACGAGGGCGTCGCCCAGCGCCTCAAGGTCGAGGATCGGCTGCGGATGCACCTGGTCGCGGGGCAGCAGCCCGAACGCCTGCTGGAGGTCCTGAAGTTCACCAAGGCCAAGAAGCAGCCGGCGGCCCTCCTGGAGAAGAAGGGCCGCCGGCTGTACCTCGCCTACCCGTACTTCCGCGACGCCGAGGCCGGCATCCCCGACTCCGTCTACCTCGCCGAACCCCGCGAGGCCCGCGCCCACCCCGGCTACCGCGAGGGCGGCGCCGACTTCTTCATGCGCCGGGCGCTGCGGAAGACGCGGCGGCTGCTGTCTCGTCGCGCTGCACCGGGATCATCCGCGCCCGGCGCTCCTCGGCGGCCGAACACAGCTGCTGTACCGCCGCGTTGAAGCGCTCCTGGGAGCTCGGCTCGTCCGGCCCCAGCAGCTGCCGCTTCAACTCGGCGCGGGCATCCGCCAGTTCGTCCCGCTCCGGGTCCCGGACCGACTCCAGCAGCTCCTTGATCCCGGCCGCGTCCGGCGTCAGCACGGTCGCCGCCCGCACCGTCGGGAAGGCCTTGCGGAACACGTCCTCCGCGAGCCCGCTGGTGTTGGCCACGGCGTACGGCTTGCCGCTCGCGAGAAAGTCGCTGACCACACTGGAAACATCGCTGACCAGCAGATCCGCCCGGTTGAAACAGGAGTACAGCGCGGGCCGGGCCTCCGTGACGATCTGGTGCTCCCACTCCGGCAGCGACGCCCAGTAGGCCTCGTCCCAGGCGGCCGTGGCCCGCGCCACCGCGTCGGCCCGCCCCGCCCCGGGCGCCGACTGCGCCAGCATCCGCTCGACCTGGTCGGCCCCGGACCGGAACACGGACGTGGTGAGCCGGTCCAACTCCGCCGTGACCCTGCCCAGTTCCCCGTCGTCGGCGGGCCGAGTGCCCGAGCGCTCCCGGTTCGCCGCGCGCACCAGTTCCCGGATCCGCAGATCGGCCGCCCCGGCCCGCGGATCCACCGACCCGGTCAGCGGATGCGGCTTGTACAGCAGCCGTACGCCCGGATCCGCCAGCAGCGCCCGTACGAGGTTCTCGCCGGCCTCGATCACCGAGGTGTTCCCCGGGTTGCCGTCCCAGCCCTCCCAGGTCGGCGCGTACAGGACGGTGGTGTACGTCCCGGTCGGCGGGCCCGCGTACGGCCGTACGGCATCCAGCTGCGGCCGGCCGATCTCCACGACGTCCTTGTCCTCGACCCCGACCTCGGCCAGCGCGTACCGCTCACGGGCCGCGGGACCGGCCACCCACACCTCGTCGTAGGCCTTCGCGTACGGGTTGCAGGAGGACAGCTTGTCGCTCTCCCCGTGGTTGACGAAGGTGTGCTTGATGGTGGGGATGCGCACCACCTGGGAGGTCTTGCCGGAGTTCGAGGGGTGGATGAGAACCTGGAGCGTGGACTGCTCCAGGCGCATCAGCGTGGAGACCTTGGGCAGGCAGATGACCGGGACATCGGTGGGCGCGAGCTTCTGCACCATGAACCGTTCGCGCAGCACGATCAGCGGCCGCCCCTCCAGCTTGGCGAGCGGCTCCAGCCACATGTTCGCCTGGTACGCCGAGGAGGGGCCGCCGGAGAAGTACAGGCCGACGGTGGGGCGGTACTCCGCCAGCCAGGTGTCCAGCCAGTCCAGCGCCTGCTGCTCGGTCGCCGGACGGCGGCTCGGCAGCAGCCGCAGGAGCAGGGCGCACAGGCCCAGGACGGCGAGGCCGAGGGAGAGCGCGATGCCGAGGGCGGCCCAGCGGCGGTCGGCGGTGGCGGCCGTGGCGAGCAGACCGGCGGTCGCGGGCAGGCCGAAGGCCAGCAGCCGGTGGCCGGGGCGGCGCAGCAGGACCGGTGGGGCGGGGGACAGCCGCAGGGCGGAGGCGTCGATGTTCCGGGTCACCACCGGCAGGGTGCGGGTGCGACGGACCAGGACCGAGACGGCCTGGATCATGCAGTGCAGGGCGTAGAAGGCGAGCAGACCGGCCACGAGGGGGGCGTACGCCGACTCCCGGTCCTGACCGCCGAGCAGCAGTAGGCCCACCACCAGCAACAGGTCCCGCACCACATGGCGCACGGTGATGTCCATGTGCGACTTGGCGAACACCGACAGGATGCCCGGCTGCCAGCGGTACAGGACGCCCTCCACGGCCAGGGAGAGCACGGTCGCGGCGATCAGCAGCGGGACGTGCGGGCGCAGGGCGGCCACGGCCTGGGCACACAGGGCGACGGCCATGGCCGCGACCGTGAGCACCTTGACCGGGATCCGGAAACGGGAGAGGGGAAAGGGCACTGCGGTCACTCCAAGGTCGGCAGACATGCGTCTGGGTTAACGCGCGCCTGCCTCCGGACGACACGGAGGTGTCCGGAGACCCTGGTGAGCCGTGGGTTACGAGGCTTCCTGCAGCGAAACTCGGCGTTCTCGCTGAGCGGTGACCGCATCTCAGGACTGCTCTGCCGTGCACGTCAGAGCGGGGCGTGCCCTGCTGCTCGATGCACTGGCGGACCAAGGCCAACGGCGCGGCCACAAGGTAGCACCTCACGTCCTCTTCGAGAACGCCGCATCGTCGCCGCCCGATAACGTGCCATTCACCTGTTGGTCGGATTTCGTCCATCTTCGGTAGTCGCAGACAGGTCCGGGAAGACCGCCCTTCGGGATTGCCGGACATTTCCCGCAGTGTTTGCGATCGCTAAACTCCGAGCGTGCCGAGAGTCCTGGCATCAGGCTTGACCAAACTTGTGCGAGCCATAACATGTGCCAGTGACGACAAATACAATCACTCAACGGTGCGCGGGACCAAACTGGCTTTGCTGCTTGCCATGTCAATGATGGCGGCAGTCGTGTCGGCGCCCCCGGCGGCTGCCCTGGCGGGCTCCTGCTCGGAATCCGGAAACTATGAGGTCTGTTTCACCTACGGGGCCGGCATTGAAGACCGACTGATAGCCTCGGAAATCAAGGCCAAGATAGACGCGACTGCGGATGCGAAAGCAGCAGGCGCCACCGGCGAGCACTACATTCGTGTAGCGATCTACAACTGGGGAACCGACGGCGGCGGCACTGCCATCGCGGATTCTCTGGTGCGTGCGTCACAGCTGGGCGTGAGCGTTCGTATTGTGGTCGGGCCTTCGGATTCCGCCATCACCACCAAATTCAAGAATGCCGGAATTGATTTGGTGTACTGCCCGGATGCATGTCAGACTCCGGGTAAGGGCTCGATGCACAACAAGTTCTTCGTCATCAAGAAGGGCGACACGAAGCTGGTGCTGCAGAGCTCCAGCAATCTGAGCGAGTGGCAGGCCAGGCACGCCCAGAACCTGCTCATCAGCCGCGACGACGACCTCCTGTTCTCCGCGTACGTGAACTACTGGCGCCGTCTCGCAGCGGGAACCTGGACGTACGACGGCATCGCGTGGGACACCGATGCCAAGAGGATGATCGACGGCAGCAATGACCTCTCGAAGGCGTACTTCTTCCCGCAGCCCAGCAGTAATCGCGTAGCCGACGTGCTCGGCAACGTGAGCGCCTGTACGGAGGGGAATGACCGGGTGTGGCTGGAGTCCAGCCTGGTGGAGGACGAAGCGTACGCGCGGGAGATCATCGCCGAGCTGAACCGGCTCGCGGGCATCGGCTGCGACGTCAAGGTGATCGTCCAGGAGCAGTCCGGCTCCGACATCCTCCAGAAGTACGGTGTCGCCTCGACCGACATCAGCTGTGACGGCTGGAGCCACAACAAGCTGCTGCTGATCGACGCCAAGTACGCCGGCGAATGGCGCAAGGCCGTGTTCGTCGGCTCCTACAACCTCACTGACAATTCCGCCCACGGTGCCAACGACGTGATGCTGCGCGTCATCGACGGGTGGGTGACCAACCGCTACATCGACCAGTTCCGCGTGCTGTGGACGAACCCGCACGCCTGTGACCAGGCGACCTGATCCGGCGGAGGTATAAGAACGGCGGAGCCGCCTGTGTGCGGCTCCGCCGTTGTCGTATCACGCACACGGCTGGCCGGACCGGCGGCAGCCGCTCCCCCGGGTCAAAGCCCTGATCGGTGCTGGCCGCGACGGCCGGCGTGACAGACGCAAGAGTTCGTCGCTCGACAGGGTCCGGGGTCCATGCCCCGCAAAGGGCCCGCGGAGTTGCCAACGGTGTCCGGAGCGGGACGTATTGGATCGGCCGCGCGTATTCCCCGGAACGAGAATCGGCGGACCGGTTGGTGTGGGCAGCCTCAAGTCCGGCAGGACTTGATCAACTGCTGCTGTCCCTTCAACTATGGCCTGTCCCCGCGCAGTTCAAGGCCTTGTTGCTTTGACAGACCGAATGATGGTGGACGGCATGCGGGGCGGCAGCCGTTTCGCGTCAACCTGCTTACTTCAGGTCAACCTTGGGCCCACTCGAACACCAGCTGGATTTCCCGAGGTAGGTTCATGTCCACGTCAAGCACATGGGTATCAGGGACACCATGTGCATCAGCTTGGGGGAATGGATGCATAAGGGTACAGCCCGTTCGGCTGCGTTACTCGCGACACTTGTGCTGTCGTTGGGCGGTGCGCTGGTGCCGACAGTGGCCCAGGCGCAGGACGACAGGGGGGCCTTGGGCAAGCCCGTCGCGCAGTCCCCGGACGGGACAGTTGAACCGTTCGTTATAGGCGGGACCCTGCCCGATTCTGACGGAATCGCCGCGGTCTCACTCGACGGAAGTCCGAACTGCAGCGGGTCAATCATCGACAACTACTGGATCCTCACGGCTAAACACTGTGTCAGATCCAATGGCGGCGACGGAGATAAGTACGACTACAGCAGGCTCAAGGTACGCGTGAAGAGCGTGTACGCGGACAGCGGTGGGGGTGTCGTGGGAGTGGCTCTGACCAAGTCGCGCGACGACTACGACCTTGCGCTGATCAAGCTCAACCGGTCGGCGAACGCCGAGCCCGTACGCATGGCCACGAAGCACTCCGAGATTGGCGCGACGACGTACGTCTTCGGCTATGGAGCCAACACGACGAGCGGTACGTCCGACTACCGCCTGCGCCGGGGTACTGAGCGCGTCGTGGACAACTCCTTCCCCGGGATTCTCACCCACGCCATCGACGGAAAGCCGTGTCATGGGGACTCCGGCGGTCCGTTGTTCAAGCTCGTCGACGGAAACCGCTACCAGATCGGTGTGGTCTCCAGGCTTCCGCAAGGCGACCCCACGAATTGTTCGGCAGGGCGCACGGTCTACTCGTCCGTGCCCAACAGCCTGGACTGGATCGAGACGGTCATGCGGGACTTCTGAGAGATCACGTATGGGCAATGCCCGCTGGAAGTCCCCAGCGGGCATTGCCCTTTCCGTATGCCCGTCCCACTGCTTCCTGCGCATGAAAGCGAGGCTGTCATTACCGGGTTCGTACGCACATTGAAACTGAGGCACCTTCTCGCGTCGGCTCTCCTCGTCGGAGCCTTTCTTCTGTCTGCCACTCCCGCCCCGGCGGCCCAGGAGGCCGCGCCGCTCACCAGCGGCGCAGTATTCAACAATCCCAAGGGATCGGCGGCCCAGCAGAACGCGGTGAAGGACCACATCATCACGGCGATCGGCAGAACACAGAGCGGCCGTATGATCAGGTCCGCGCTTTACGCGCTCACGGATCAGGACTATACCGACGCACTCATCGCTGCCGATAGGCGTGGTGTCGCAGTGCGGGTGGTTCTGGACGCCAAGTTCAAGTCGTCCGAGGCGGCGCAGAACCTTGTCTCGGCGCTGGGCACGGACAAGGCCAACGGCTCCTGGGTGCATGTGTGCACATCGGGTGGCGCCTGCATAGCCACGGGCCGAAGCAGCATGATCAACCACAACAAATTCTTCCTGTTCTCGCGGGTGGGCAATGTGGGGGAGGCGGAGGACGTGGTGATCCAGACCTCCGCAAACCAAACCTCTCTCAATACGACGCGGTACTGGAACAATGCCTACACGGTCGTGGGAAACACGCCGCTGTACACCGCCTACCGCGAATACTTCGACGATCTGGCGGCAATGACGAAGAACGAAAACTACTTCGTCAGTGGAAAGGTCGGCACCGAGAAGTATTACTTCTTCCCGCAGCAGACAGGGGACGTCATGGTGGACATCCTCGGCAATCTCTCCTGCGCTCAGGGAGCCACGGTGCGAGTGGCGGCATTCGCCCTGCACAGGGACGCGGTCGCCCAGAAGCTCAGGTCGCTCGCGGATCAGGGCTGCTCCGTACGTGTCGTGTACAACGACAGCAATGATGTCGGCGAACTCTCTGGGCACAGGAACATCGCACTGCGCCGGTTGAGTACTGCCGACGGGTACCTCGTGCACTCGAAGTACGTGCTGATCGAGGGGAATTACGCCGGGCACGCCGGTACAAAATGGACCTTCACCGGATCGCATAACCTGGACGAGTCGTCGCTGCGTGACAATGACGAGGCGATGCTCCGACTCGAGGGCACTGGGCCGCACGACGCCTACCGCCAGAACTTCGAGAGCATGTTTGCCATCGCGACTCCAGCCGGGTGACGGACTGGTTCCTGCGAGGCTGAAGCAAGGTGTTCGCCCTCCGGGGACTTGCCGGAGGGCGACGAGGCGCCGTGTGCGAGCACGGTCTGCTGCGGAGCAGGACAAGGGCCCCGCGTCGTCCGGAGCTTGGACCGTGGCGCGCTGCCCTTGTGGCTCACGTAGATTGCCTCGTAGCGATCCGTTCCACGCAGAAGGGCAGACTGAGGTGTCTCGTGTCAGGCAGGCCGTGAGCGAGGCCCGCAGGATCGTCGTCAAGGTGGGTTCCTCGTCCTTGACCACCGCCTCCGGGGGGCTCGACGCGGACCGTGTCGACGCCCTTGTGGACGTCCTCGCCAAGTGCCGCAGCGGTGGAGAACGTGAGATTGTTCTCGTTTCCTCCGGCGCCATCGCGGCCGGTCTCGCCCCCCTCGGGCTGCGCCGCCGGCCCAAGGACCTCGCCCGCCAGCAGGCGGCCGCCAGCGTCGGCCAGGGGCTGCTCGTCGCCCGCTACACCGCCTCCTTCGCCCGCTACGGCGTCCGGGTCGGCCAGGTGCTGCTCACCTCCGACGACATGAGCCGCCGCGCCCACCACCGCAACGCGTCGCGCACCCTCGACAAGCTCCTCGCGATGGGCGCCCTCCCCGTCGTCAACGAGAACGACACCGTCGCCACCGACGAGATCCGCTTCGGCGACAACGACCGCCTCGCCGCGCTCGTCGCCCACCTGGCCCGGGCCGACCTGCTGGTGCTGCTGTCGGACGTGGACGGCGTCTACGACGGCGACCCCGGCAAGCCGGGCACCTCGCGGATAGCGGAAGTGCGCGGTCCGGAGGACCTCGCGGAGGTGGAGATCGGCAGCGCGGGCAAGGCCGGCGTCGGCACCGGTGGCATGGTCACCAAGGTCGAGGCCGCCCGGATCGCGGCCGCCGCGGGCACCCCCGTGGTGCTCACCAGCGCCGTCCACGCGGCCGAGGCGCTGTCCGGCGGCGACACCGGCACCTACTTCCACGCCACCGGCAAGCGGTCCGCCGACCGGCTGCTGTGGCTCCAGCACGCCTCCACCCCGCAGGGCTCGCTGACCCTGGACGACGGCGCGGTGCGGGCGGTCGTGGAGCGCCGCAAATCGCTGCTGCCGGCCGGGATCGCCGCCGTGGAGGGCGAGTTCAGCGCGGGCGACCCGGTCGAGCTGCGCGACAGCGCCGGGCGGGCGGTCGCCCGGGGCCTGGTCAGCTTCGACGCCAAGGAGATCCCTCAGCTCATCGGGCGCTCCACCCGCGAGCTGGCCCGGGAGCTGGGCCCGGCGTACGAACGCGAGGTCGTCCACCGGGACGATCTGGTCCTCCTGGAGCCCTGACACAGCCTCCGTGAGCCCTGACACAGCCTCCGTCCGAAAACAGGGTGAACGCCCCGGCGAAGGTGTCGCCCTGAGGTGGACGTTCCGCAAAACCGCCACAGAACCGCTTGCGGGCTGCTCAACTTTGTCTCAGGGACATTCCGTACGAGCACTGCTCGACCGTGGGACGAAGGAGGCCGTCGTGAGACGAGTGCGCCCTGGGGCGGCGGCGTCCGACGGTGGAATCGGCGGTTCCTCCTCCCGGGCGGCCGGGGAGGAGCGCGCCCTGACCAGCGTCGCGACCGGCGAACTCGCCGGGGGCGGGGAGCCCGAGGACCTGCCCCGGCTGTGGCATGTCACCCTCAGCGTCTCGGGGGAGGAGGCCCCGCTGAAGGAGGTGCGGCGCGCCCTCGAACAGCTCGCCCACGACCACCCCTTTCTGCTGACCAGCCGCTACGCCAACGACCACGCCGAGATCCGGTACTGGGAGGAGGCCCGCGATCTGCATGACGCGGCCGCCGTCGCGCTGCGCCTGTGGGGCGAGCACCGCCAGAGCGCGGGCCTGCCGCCCTGGGAGATCGTCGGCCTTGAGGTCATCGACCGCGAGACCTACCACCAGCGGATCGCCGAGGGGTACGGGCCGCCGCCGGCCACCCCCGTGGGTGTGCACCCCTACTGAGGCCTCGGGCCGCCCTGGAGGACACCTTTTGCGTGGCCTTCGGACGGCTTGTCTCGCGGTGTGGGACATCCGGTGAACGGGTCCGTCCGGCGCACTACCCTTCCCTCATGACCACGCTCTCGCCGTACGACTCGATGACCCCGGTCACCCAGGCCGCCTACCGCGCCAAGGCCGCCGCCGCCGACCTCGCGCCGCTGCCGCGGTCCGTCAAGGACGACGCGCTGCTCGCCATCGCGGACGCGCTGGAGGTCCGTACGAGCGAGATCGTCGAGGCCAACGCCAAGGACATCGCCGCCGCCCGTGAGGCCGGCACCAGCGAGTCCATCATCGACCGGCTGACGCTGACCCCTGAGCGGGTGCGGGCCATCGCCTCCGATGTGCGGGACGTCGTCGCGCTGCCCGACCCGGTCGGCGAGGTCGTCCGCGGCTCGACCCTGCCCAACGGCATCGACCTGCGCCAGGTCCGCGTCCCGCTCGGCGTCGTCGGCATCATCTACGAGGCCCGCCCGAACGTGACCGTGGACGCCGCCGCCCTGTGCCTGAAGTCCGGCAACGCCGTACTGCTGCGCGGCTCCGCCTCCGCCTACGAGTCGAACTCCGCTCTCGTTCGGGTGGTCCGGGACGCCGTCGGCGGCGCCGGGCTGCCCGCGGACGCCGTCCAGCTCGTGCCGGGGCAGACCCGGGAGAGCGTGCGGGAGCTGATGCGCGCCCGTGGCCTGGTCGACGTCCTCATCCCGCGCGGCGGCGCCTCGCTGATCCAGACGGTCGTGAACGAGTCCACCGTCCCGGTGATCGAGACCGGCACCGGCAACTGCCATGTCTACGTCGACGCCAACGCCGACCTCGGCACGGCCGTCGAGGTCCTGATCAACTCCAAGGCCCACCGGGTCAGCGTCTGCAACGCCGCCGAGACCCTCCTGGTCCACCAGGACATCGCCGCCGAGTTCCTGCCCCGGGCCCTGGACGCCCTCGCGGAGGCCGGGGTCACCGTGCACGCCGACGAGCGGGTCATGGCGTACGCCAAGGACTCCCGGGCGACCGTCGTGGAGGCCACCCCGGAGGACTGGGAGACGGAGTACCTCTCCTACGACATCGCCGCGGCCGTCGTCGACTCCCTCGACAAGGCCGTCGAGCACATCCGGCTGTGGACCTCGGGGCACACCGAGGCCATCGTGACGACCTCGCAGCAGGCCGCCCGCCGCTTCACCCAGCTGGTCGACTCCACCACCGTCGCCGTCAACGCCTCGACCCGCTTCACGGACGGCGGCCAGTTCGGCTTCGGCGCGGAGATCGGCATCTCCACCCAGAAGCTGCACGCCCGCGGCCCGATGGGCCTGCCCGAGCTGACCAGCACGAAGTACATCGTCACCGGCGACGGGCACGTACGGCGCTGAATCTCTGGGCGGCGCATATGCGGGCGGCACGCGCCCCCGCCGCGCACGTGCGCCGCTCGAAAGCCGCATGAGCGACGTCTCACCGGGCGGATGAATTTCCATACCGTCTGCCCAAATTGCCCCCCCCAGGACTACTCTGGAGCCGTGCCGGAGGACGTGGGGGGCACGCCGTTCCCTGACGGCTGGGAGCCCGACGACGACCACGACCGCGGGGTGTCGGACGAAGAGTTCGCCTCCGTGGTCTTCGACGAGGCCTTCGTACGCGCTGCGACGCTGCACGAGCCGACCGCCGTCGAGCGCCTCGTGGCCGCGGCCCAGGCCAGAGCGGAGGCCTCCGAGACGGAGGCCCGCCGGGCCCATGGCCGGGGCGAGCGGTACGAGGACGGCTACGGCGCCGACGACCACAGCCCTTTCGGCCATGATCCCGACCTCGACGACCTGGACGACACCGAGGTCCTCGACGGCCGCTACGGCGCCCCGGGCACCTACGGCAAGCAGGTCCGCTGGCACCGTCCCGTCGCCTGGATGCTCGCCCTCGTGATGGGCATCGGCATGGTCGCCCTGGCCTTCACGGCGGTGTACCGGGGCACCTCCTCGGGCAACCGGGAGCAGGTCCCGCCGCCGCACTCGACGGGCCTGGAACAGGGCGGAGCGGGGGCACCCTCCGCTTCCGCCGACCATTCCCAGCCGGCCATCTCGGCCATCCCGCGAACGCCCTGAACAGACCGCGGCCGGAACCCGCCGTTTCTGGTGAGAACCTGTCAGAACTTGTCGTACAGCAGGGCGTTTACCTGAGCTCCCGGAGACCTACTCTGAAGATATGGGAGGGCCTGGAGACCCACCTGAGGGGACACCCGAGGGCGGACCCGGAGGTGGCGAGGAGGAGTACCGATCCGTCGTTTTCGACGAGTCGTTCGTCCGCGCTGCCCGGCTCCAGGAGTTCTCCGCGCAGGAGCGCATCGACGATCACGCGCCCGCCGTACGCCGCCGTCCGCCCCTGCGCCGGGGCCTGTCCCGGCAGGCGCTGATCCTGGTCCTGCTGATCGCCGTCGCCTTCGGCACCGCGCTCTACATGGGTGTACGGCACCCCAACCGGGACGCGGCGGACCCGCAGCCGGTGGAGCCGCTGCGGATGACCGTGATCCCGCTCGCCCCGCAGGGCGAGGTGCCGGGCTCCACCGACACCGAGTCGCTGTACGCGCACAGCCCCGCCGCGCAGTACCGGGTCGGCGCCGAGGGCGTACCGCTGCCCGCCTCCCGGCGCACCGCGAACTTCTCGGACGGCCAGGTCGTGAACGCGCTGACCATCGCCAAGGACTACATCGTGCGCTCCGCGCTCTACCCCGAGGTGGTCGTCGGCGACCAGGTCCGGCCGGTGCGTGTCCTGCTCGACCCGGACCAACTCGACCAGTTCGACCAGAGCTTCGGCCATCCGACGGCGGACGGCAGGCACGCGCCTACCGGATGGCTGGTTCGCTTCGACCCGAACAGCGTGGAACTCGCCGACCGCAAGATCCGGGTCCAGGGCACGCTCTCGGCCGCCGAGACCGACTCGTCCACCCTTGAGGTCACCGCCGACCACACCTTCGTGTACGCGCTGCGACCGGCCGGATCCGGGCCGAAGGCGGAGGCGTCCCTGTTCACCGTCCGCCGCGAGCTGCACTTCCGCTTCGACCGCGACGACCTGCGCATGCGCCAGGCCCAGCTGATCGTCTCCTACGTCCAGGCGGGCCCGCTGTCCTGCGCCGACGACTCGGCCAACCGCCTGCGTCCGCTGCTGGCCGGCCAGACCGCCAAGGCGGGCGGCCCGGCCGGCACGGATCCCTACGCGACGGGCAACGCGACGGCCCTGTGCGGCTCGCTGGCGGCCGGCGCCCAGCCGAAGGTGTGACGCGACCGCGCTGGCTCGTGCCCCGCCGGTGATCTTTCTCCGCCGCGACGGCGATCCGCCGCGACGGCGATCCGCCGCGACGGCGATCCGCCACGACGGAGCATCCCGGCGGTGCCGAGCCCGCGTGCGCCCCTGAAGCCTCCGCTCAGTCCTCGTCCCGCGGCGGAGGCGTGTCCGTGGGCGGCTGGTCCTTCGGCGCGGAACTCGCGAAGCCCCCGAAGCCCCGCCGTACCCGGCCGCCCAGGTCACCCGCGCCGCCCGCGAGGTCCGAGACCAGCTTCATCAGCGGGTCCTTGGAGGTCTTGACGTGGGTGGCGTAGTGCGTCGCGGACTCCCGGAACGAGTCCGAGACCGAGGTGTCCTTGTCCTCGCTGCGCCGCGGGTAGTGGCCGTCCATGATCCGCTGGTAGTCGCGGGACTCGGACCACTTCTTCAGCTCGGCCGCCCGGATGGTGGTGAAGGGGTGCGAGCGCGGCAGCACGTTCAGGATCTTCAGCACGGAGTCGCGCAGGTCGCCCCCGGCCTCGTACTCCTCGGCCTGCTTCAGGAACGCGTCCACGTTCATCTCGTGCAGGTGGTTGCCGCCGGCGAGCTTCATCAGGCCGCGCATCGAGGCCGTGAGGTCCTGGCCGGCCAGGAGACCCGCGCGGTCCGCGGACAGCTCCGACTTGCGGAACCACTCGCGCAGCGCGGTCACGATCGCCATGATCGCGAGGTTGCCCAGCGGGATCCACGCGACCCGGAGGGCGAGGTTGGTCAGGAACAGCAGGATGGTCCGGTACACGGCGTGCCCGGACAGCGCGTGCCCCACCTCGTGCCCGACGACCGCCCGCATCTCCTCCTCGTCGAGCAGCTCGACGAGGCCGGTCGTCACCACGATGATCGGCTCGTCCAGGCCGATGCACATCGCGTTGGGCTGCGGGTCCTGGTTGACGTACATCGGCGGGACCTTCTCCAGGTCCAGGATGTAACAGGCGTCCCGCAGCATGTCGTTGAGATGCGCGAACTGCTGGTCCGAGACCCGCACCGAGTCGGACAGGAACAGCAGCCTCAGGCTCCGCTCGGGCAGCAGCCCGCTCAGCGCCTTGAAGACGGTGTCGAACCCGCTCAGCTTCCGCAGCGCCACCAGGGCGGAGCGGTCGGCCGGATGCTCGTACGCACGCGAGGAGATCCCGGGGAAGCGCCTGCGCTGCCTGCTCGGCACGTGCTCGTGCCCGTCGTGCTGGTGGCCGTCGTCGGACATGTGATCCCCCATGTGCGTCTGTGTGGCCGTCTGCGGCCCCTTCGGGCCCCCCGAAGCAGGCTCCAGCCTAGGTGGAGTTACCGTGGACGGTCAGCACAGTGAAGGAGTCACACGCCATGGAGCACAACCCCGCAGCCGCCTGGCTGATCGCGGCCGAACAGCAGGGGCCGGGGAATCTGCTCCGGGTCGTCCTGATCGTGATGCTCGTGGGCTGTGTCCTGACCGCGTGGTTCCTGTTGCGGGGGTACAAGTCGAAGGACGACTGAGGCGCCGGATAAGTTGCCTCGGCGCGCGAGCGCCTCGGTGAGCGGTGCCCCAACGGCGGAGTCGGCGTGATCGGCGCACAGCCGCCCGCTTACGATGAGCCGACATCTTTATCCCGCCCACACCCGAAGGTTCTGCCGAAGATGAGCTTCCACAGCACCGCTGCCCAGTTGGCCACTCTCGCCTCCGAGGGCGGAGAGAACGGCGGCAACCATGAGAGCCTCGAACCGCTGGTGACCGGCGGTGGCGCCTTCGTCATGCTGCTGCTGCTGCTGTGGATCACCACCCGCTTCAACCGCGACCGCTGAGCCTGGCGGGAGTGACCCACGAGTCGGGCCGGTAGGGTCTGCACGCATGGGAGAGCAGGACATGCCTACCGGCCCGGGCAACGGCCCGTCGAACCCCGGCAAACGCCGGCTCGGCGTCATGGGCGGAACGTTCGACCCCATCCACCACGGGCACCTCGTGGCGGCCAGTGAGGTCGCCGCGCAGTTCCACCTGGACGAGGTGGTGTTCGTCCCCACCGGGCAGCCGTGGCAGAAGACCCACCGCAAGGTCTCCCCGGCCGAGGACCGCTACCTGATGACGGTCATCGCGACCGCCGAGAACCCGCAGTTCTCGGTGAGCCGTATCGACATCGACCGCGGCGGTCCGACCTACACCACGGACACGCTGCGGGACCTCAAGGCGCTCAACCCCGACACCGACCTCTTCTTCATCACCGGCGCCGACGCGCTCGGCCAGATCCTGACCTGGCGGGACACGGAAGAGCTGTTCTCCCTCGCGCACTTCATCGGGGTCACCCGGCCCGGCCACCACCTTGCGGACCCGGGTCTCCCGGAGGGCGGCGTCTCGCTCGTCGAGGTTCCCGCTCTCGCCATCTCCTCCACAGACTGCCGTGCGAGAGTCGCCAAGGGCGATCCGGTCTGGTATCTGGTGCCGGACGGAGTCGTGCGCTACATCGACAAGCGTGAGCTGTACCGCGGCGAGTGAGCCGAGAGGGGCACCGGTGAACGACCGATACGACGCGGGGGGCGCAGAGTACGGGTCCGACCAGCAGTACGAGCTCGTCGGCTACGACGAGTACGGGCGGCCTGTGTACCGGCAGCGCCGGCAGCCGCAGCAGCCTCCTCAGCAGCCGTACGACCCCTACGCTCAGCAAGGGTACGGATACGACCCGTACGCGACCGGTCAGCAGCAGCCGGGGCAGTCGTACGACCCCTATGGCACGACCGCGTCCTACGACCCCTACGGTCAGACCGCGGCGAGCGGGCAGCAGCCGCGCGTCGCCGAGCAGACCGCCTACATCCCGCAGCAGGCCGGCCCCGCGGAGGACATCCAGGAGCCGGTCCCGGCCCAACGGGACTACCGCACCGAGCAGTTCTCCTTCGTCGAGGAGCCCGACGGTGACTCCGAGGACGTCATCGACTGGCTGAAGTTCACCGAGAACCGCACCGAGCGCCGTGAGGAGGCCCGGCGCCGGGCCCGCAGCCGGGTCATCGCGCTGGTCGTCGTGCTGGCGCTGTGCGCGGTCGGCGGCGTCGGCTACCTCTGGTACGCCGGGAAGCTGCCCGCCCTCTCGTCCTCCGACGAGAAGACCGGCACCGCCACCGCCGTCGGGGCCCAGAACCGCGATGTGATCGTGGTGCATCTGCACAACACCAAGAGCGGCGACACCGCGACGGCCCTGCTCGTCGACAACACCACCACCAAGCAGGGCACCACCGTCCTGTTGCCCAACTCCCTCGCCCTGACCGGCGACGACGGCAACACGAGCACGCTCGCCAAGTCGGTCGAGGACGACGGCTCCTCCGGCACCCGTGAGGCGCTCGACACGGTGCTCGGCACCGAGATCCAGGGCACCTGGCGGCTGGACACCCCGTATCTGCAGAACCTCGTCGACCTCGTCGGCAACATCGACGTCGACACCAACACCGACGTGCCCGACCCGTCCGCCAAGTCCAAGGGCGCCGCCCCCCTGGTGAACAAGGGCGAGGCCCAGACCCTCAGCGGCAAGATGGCCGTCGGCTACGCCACCTACCGCGGCTCCGGCGAGAGCCAGAACGCCCAGCTGGAGCGGTTCGGGCAGGTCATGCAGGGTGTGCTGCGCAAGCTGTCCTCCGACGCGCAGGCCGCGACGGTCACCGTGCAGACGCTCCAGCAGATCCTCGACCCGTCCATGACGGACAAGGACCTCGGCACCTTCCTCGCCAAGCTCGCCGAGCTCGCCAAGGGCGGCGACTACAAGACGGCGCTGCTGCCCGTGCAGGCCGACGGGACGCTGAGCGCCGAGACCAGCGCCGGCGTGGTCAAGGACATCCTCGGCGGCACCGCGAAGAGCCCCGACAAGGACGCGGCCGTCCGGGTCTCCGTCCAGAACGCCACCGGTGTGAAGGACAACACGGAGAAGGCCCGCGTGGTCCTCGTCAACGGCGGCTTCACCTTCCTGGAGGGCGGTACGGCCTCCGCCGCCCAGAGCGCCTCCAAGGTCGTCTACACGGACGCGGCCGACAAGGAGGACGCCACCGAGGTCGCCAAGACCCTGGGCCTGCCCACCAGCGCGGTCTCGAAGGGCAAGGGCGCCTCGAACGCGAACGTCTCGGTGATCCTGGGCCAGGACTACGAGCCGTCGTCGTCCTAGGCCTGGTGCACGAAGAATCACGTGGGGCGCCGTCGGCGGTCGTGAGACCCTTGAGTCCTATCGACCGCCGACGGAAAGCCTTGTAGTGACCGCCACTGACCGTTCCATCGAGCTCATCAACACCGCCGCTCAGGCGGCTGCCGACAAGCTCGCGCACGACATCATCGCCTACGACGTCAGCGACGTGCTGTCGATCACCGACGCCTTCCTGCTGGCCTCCGCGCCCAACGACCGCCAGGTCAAGTCGATCGTCGACGAGATCGAGGAGCGGCTGAACAAGGAGCTCGGCGCCAAGCCGGTTCGCCGTGAGGGCGACCGCGAGGCCCGCTGGGTGCTGCTCGACTACGTCGACATCGTCGTCCACGTCCAGCACAGCGAGGAGCGCGTCTTCTACGCCCTGGAGCGGCTGTGGAAGGACTGCCCCGAGCTGGAGCTGCCCGAGGACGCCAGGGCCACCCGCGGCAAGGCCGCGGAGCACGCCAAGCTCCAGGCAGCCGAGGAGGCGGCCGAGGCGGGCGGTGAGTGGCGGTGAGCGCCACCGGTGAGGTGACCGCGGGCAAGCCGGGCCGCGGCCGCCGCGTCATCCTGTGGCGGCACGGCCAGACCTCGTGGAACGTGGAACGCCGCTTCCAGGGCTCCACCGACGTCGCCCTCACCGAGGCCGGCCGCGGCCAGGCCCGCCGGGCCGCCCGGCTGCTCGCCTCCCTCAAGCCCGACGCGATCGTCGCCTCCGACCTCCGGCGCGCCGCGCACACGGCCGCCGAGCTCGCCGCGCTCACCGGCCTGGACGTCACCCACGACGAGGGCCTGCGCGAGACGTACGCGGGCGTCTGGCAGGGGCTCACGCACGAGGAGATCCTCGCCCGCCACGGCGAGGAGTACGCCGCGTGGAAGCGCGGTGAGCCGGTCCGCCGCGGCGGCGGCGAGCTGGAGACCGAGGTCGCCGACCGGGCCGCCCCGGTGGTGCTCCGGCATGCCGAGAAGCTGCCCGACGAGGGCACGCTCGTGGTGGTCAGCCACGGCGGCACGATCCGCACCACCATCGGCCGGCTGCTGGGCCTTGAGGCGCACCACTGGGAGAGCCTCGGCGGCCTCTCCAACTGCTGCTGGTCCGTCCTCGGCGAGGGCGCCCGCGGCTGGCGGCTGCTGGAGCACAACGCCGGCACCCTGCCGGAGCCGGTCCTCGGCGACGACGACTGACGGTCCCGGGTGCGGCCCGGGACCCGGATTTCACTTTCCGGCAGGTCGCAGGCTAAAGTTCTTCTTGTTCGCCCCGCCCGGCGGGGGAACACGAGGGGCTATAGCTCAGTTGGTAGAGCGCCTGCATGGCATGCAGGAGGTCAGGAGTTCAATTCTCCTTAGCTCCACAGATCGACTTCGACGATCAGGATCCCATCCCCTCCGGGGGGTGGGATTTTTCGTACACACTGATCCCGAACCGGCTTGAGTCACTTGGGTCCCGCGAGGCGTATACCTCTGTGGAGGCGCGCTGTGTCCGGACTGGTACTGAGGCGTCGCTGACCGTATTGGCCCGGCCGTGGCAGAATCAAACGGCCGGAAGGGGGCGCGGCCCGACGGGAGGGAGCAGTGATGCCTGCGAGCATCCTCGGAGAGGGCGGTCACCTCTCCGACGCAAGCCGGACACGGGACACGGTCACCCGCCTCAGCTGCCCTTCCTGCGGATCCGTCCATGTCGCCCAGGTCCTCGGTGACAACGGCGGAATTTCCTACGTGTGCACGGCCTGCGGCCACAGCTGGAGCTGATCGATGGGTGCACACAGGCGAAAGTGTGACTGGTGCGGCAGCGGAACGCCGATCGTCCGTGACATGGAACCGGTCAATCCGGACTACCAGTACTGGTGCGAGGAATGCGCACGGGCGCTGATCATAAAAGGCGACCCGATCGAGACGTACCGCGAACTCGAAGGGGAGCCGATCTACGGCCGTCTTCTCGAAGAGCACTGCACGCTCAAGCGTTTCTATTCCTTCGTCACGGCCTGACGCCGGCGACCGGGGCCGTGTGACAAGGCCCCGGCGAGCACGAGGAAGGCGCAGCCCGCGATGCCGTACAGCGCCGACAAGATCAATTCCCCGGTGTGCTGGTGGAGTTCGGGGCGCCCCCTGCCGTGTGGCACCCACCACAGGGTGTACGAGCCGAAGACCAACAGCGCTCCCGCGGTGGCGGCGCGGTACGCGTGCGTGCCGAGCAGCAGGACGAGCGGGACGCACCACACCCAGTGGTGGGACCAGGACACCGGGCTGACGAGCAGGGCCGTCACCGCGCACGCCGTCACCGCCCAGGCGCGCTCGGCGCGCAGTTCCGCCGCGACCGCCACGGCGAGCCCTCCCGCGGCCACCACGGCCGCCGTGACGGCCCAGGGGGCGCCGGGCTCCGGCGTGTGCAGCAGACGGGCCAGGATCCCGCGCAGCGCCTGGTTCGCGGTCTCCTCGGTGTGTCCGACCCGGCCCGCCTCGAACACCATGCGGGTCCAGAACCGCCAGGAGTCCCGGGGCAGGACGGCCGCCGTCACGAGCGTGGCCGTCAGGAACGCGGCGGCCGCCCCGCGCGCGTGCCGCAGCCAGGGATCGCCGCCACCGCGCCGGACGCGGGCGGCCACCCCGGTGGCGAGCAGGAACACTGCGAACAGCGCGGGTGTGAGCTTGGCCGCGGCCGCGAGACCGATGCCGACTCCGGCCCAGCGGTCGCCGGGACGGCGTGACAGGTCCCACAGGACGAGGACGGCGAGCAGCAGGTTGATCTGGCCGTAGCGCAGGGTCGTCCACACCGGCTCGCACCACACGGCGGCCGCGGCGACCCACCAAGTGCTCTCCACGCGCGCGTGGCCGACCAGGCGCAGGGACAGCCGTACGAACACCACCAGGAGGGCGAGGTTCCCGGCTGTGCCCAGGGTGCGCAGGCTCGCCGTGTCGAGCAGCGTCAGCGGGGTGAACATCAGGGCCGCGAACGGCGGGTAGGTGGGGGGCAGTTGCGCGGCCGTCGTGCGCAGCGCGTAGAGGTCGCCGCCCTCGCGTACGGTCGCGCCCTCCGCGCGGTAGACCATCAGGTCGATCATCGAGACGTCCGCGGCCCGCTGGGCGAGCCAGAAAGCCGCGAACGAGAACGCGCAGGCTCCCAGGGCGACCGGTGTCCGGCGGTGGACTGCGGAGAGCGCGATCACGGTCACAGAAGCCGACATTAGCGTCCGTATCGGCCCGGAACGGAAACGATTTGGTAGTGCCGGGGGTCGACCGTGTAATGTTGGCGTCGCCGCCAGGGAGACCCGGCGGACCAAAACACGGGGCTATAGCTCAGTTGGTAGAGCGCCTGCATGGCATGCAGGAGGTCAGGAGTTCAATTCTCCTTAGCTCCACGAGTGCGAGGGCGACCTGTGTCCGCGGAAAGCGCGGACCGGGTCGCCCTCGTCGTTTTCTGCGCGGCTGCGCCGCGCGCGGCGGGGGCTGCGCCACCCGCCCCCCAGGGGGCGAGGGGGCCACCTGGGTTCAGGGCGGCCCCTCTTGTGTTCAGCGGCCCAGGGCGCGGCGGCCGCGGCCCTGGGAGAGCACCGGCAGGTTGTTGCGGGACGGGGCCCGCTCCGCCTGGTCCTCGATGCGCAGGGCGAGCGCGGGGCAGCGGCGGACCGCGCGCAGCGCCTTCGCCTCCGCGTAGCGCGGCACTTGGGCCTGGGCGACGGTCGGGAAGCCGTCGGCGCCGAGTTCGAAGACCTCCGGGAGGATGTCCGCGCACAGGCCGTGCCCGCGGCACAGCGTCCAGTCGACGTAGATCTTCTGGCGGCTGGGGCCGTTCTCCTCGGACTCGCCGCCGCCCGGGATGCCGGTCGGGGCCCTGCCTCCCTCCAAGAGCGGCAGAACGCCCTCCACGGGGCGTCCGCAGCCGTTTCCGAGGACATGCGCGGCGAGGTCGTCGGTGAACGCCTTGATGGTCGACTCCAGGAACATCGCCGAGCCGTCCGGGTGCGAACACGCGCCACGCCGCTTCACGTTCTTCGCCACCTGCTTGAGCGCCTCCAGGGCGGCCGGACCGCCGCCGTTGAGGATGTCCTCCAGGCCGCGCGCGGCGGCCGGCAGGCCGAGATAGCAGGGGCCGCACTGGCCCGCGCTCTCCTCGGCCAGCCACTGCGCCACCCGCAGCGACTCGCCCAGCGGGCAGGTGTTCTGACTGATCGGCAGGATCGCGCCGGCGCCCAGTGAACCGCCCACGGAGTCCAGGGAGTTGCGGGAGACGATCGCCTCGTTGACGGTCGCCGCGTCGATCCACTTGCCGTGGTAGCCGCCGGTCAGCACGCCCTGCGGGACCGGCGGGGCGCCGGCGAGCTGGAGGACGTAGCGCAGCGGGACGCCCGTGGGGACCTCGATCACCATCGGGCGGGCGACCGCCCCGGACACCGTCAGCATGACGGTGCCGGGCTCGTCGTACAGGCCGGTGTTGCCGTAGCGCTCCGGGCCGATGCGGGCGGCGATGGCCAGTTGGGCGAAGGTCTCGGCGTTCGACAGGAGGGTGGGCGCGCCGCCGACGCCGCTCTTGGAGGCGCTGATCTTGCGGCCGGGGGGGATCGCCGGGCCGCCGTCGATGGACCGGATCAGCGACGCCGCCGCTCCGGTGACCATGCGTACGGGATTGCGCTGCACGCGTGCGCGTAGAGCGGATCGGCGGCCGTTGCTCAGGCCGCGTTCGGCGAGCGCGGCCTCCATGGAGCGCTGGGTCGACTCACGGGTGACCCCCACCACGAGCGTGCGGGCACCCAGGGCCTCGGCGCACAGCAGCGCGCCGTCCAGGATGAGATGCGGGGCACGGTTGATGAGCACCGTGTCCTTGCGGCAGGCCGGTTCGTCCTCGCTGCCGTTGACGACGACGACCGGCCTGACGCCGCGCTTGATCGCCGATTCGGCGACCGAGCGCAGCTTCTTGTGGAAGGGGAAGCCCGCGCCGCCGCGGCCCTTCAGATTGATGCGCTCGGCGAGCTGCGCGAGCTGCTCGCCGCCCAACGGTTCGAGCGGCCCGTGCACCTTCAGATGCATGGGCAGATCGAGTCTTTCGACAAGGTCGAAGCCCGACGTGAGCTGGGGAAGACCGACCACGCGGACTTCTGGTACGTCGGGCAGGGCCTCGTTCACCTATAGCCTCCGGAAGGCATGTTCCAAGGTTCGCCCGAACCCGGTGCGTCGAAGGACTCACCGGGGGGTGGTTCATTGGCGGGACCGCTGTTGTACGTGTCGTAGGGGTTGTACGTGCCGTAGAGGGTGTTCGACTCACCGGTGTCGTACACGTCACTTCCGCCGTAGCCGCCGACGCCCGAATTGTCGTAGGTGGGGATGTTGTATCCGGTGTCATTGAGGGGGTCGTAGGACGACGGGGGTGCCTCGCCGACGGGCGGGGGCGAGGGGATCGGCCAGCTTCCGGAGGTGCTGGAGCCGGTGTCCATGCGGGGGAGCGCCTCGGTGGGCTGCATGTCGAACGGCAGGTCCATCCGCGCGGTCTCGCCGGCGGCGAAGGACTGCTGGGGGCGCGGGGGTGTGGAGACGGCGCGGTAGGCGGCCGCGAAGCCGTTCGCCGGGTCGGGGGCCTGCGGTTCGGCGCGCTGCGCGGTGCGCTGGGTCTCGTAACCGGGCAGCGGCGAGGACGCCGCCTCGGCCGCCCGGGCCCGGCTCGCGTCCAGTTCCTCGCGGGCCGAGCGCTCCTCCGTGGTCCCCAGGATCGCGGCGATCTTGTCGGCGACCCGGCGTTTGACCGGACGCGGCGCCGCGCGCAGCGCCAGTGCGGCCCCGACGCCGACCAGGCACAGGCAGTACAGGAAGACGAAGATCGGCTTGGCCTGGCGGCCCGCGTACAGGCCGTGGACCAGGGCCGCGCACCAGGCGGGGTAGGCCAGCATGTGCATGGCGCGCCAGCGGGCGGCCACCGGGGCGGGGGAGGCGAAGGCGCCGCGCAGGGCGCCGGTGATACCCACGAAGATCATGAGCAGTCCGGCCAGGGAGCCCAGGCCGATCAGGCCCTCGGGGCCGGTGAAGCCGAGCGAGAAGGGGATCACGGCGGCGATCAGCTCGGTGTGGTCGAGCGCGAGCTTGGTCGTGATGTGCAGCAGCAGGAAGGCGATCGAGGCGACCGCCGTCGTACGGTGCACGGCCTGCCCGATGATCCGCTGGCGGGTGTTCAGGAAGATCCGGTCCTGGGCCACCAGGCCCCAGATCACCGAGCAGCTCAGCGAGACGAGGGACAGCACGCCCGCGCCGAAGTTCAGGAACTCGCGGAATCTGTCACCTCCGACCAGCACGACCACGGGTATGAGGAGCAGAACGACAGCCGTCGCCGCCCCATAGGCCGAGCGGCCGGGTTGGGGGAGCGAGCTGGTACTACGTCGAGGGTTCATGGGGGCAACTCCGAGCAGTTCGGGAAAGCGGTCCCGCTGCCGCACTCTAAGTGGCCCCAAACCGAGCAGTACGCCATTTGAGTTATTGCGTTGTTATCAACGAGCCGTGCGGGGCCTGTGTTGTCCTGCTAGGAGCCCTTACGCCGGGTAATAGTTGAACCTTGTTCAGCTTTTCCGAATCTTCACAAGCGGCTCGGAGGTGTCCGGCGCCCTCCCGGCAGCCCGTCGCGACCCCCTCGACGGCTGCGGTACCCTGACGCCATGCGTGCCGTACGCCTTCTGCTTAGCGAGCCGCGCTGATCAGCCCCGGCCACCGTCGGATCGAGTGGCCGGAATCGGCGCGGCGTCCCCTCCTGTGCGAGGGGATTTTTCGTTTCTTGAGAATCGCAGCCGCTGGCAGAGACGATCGATGGAGCTTTGAGGATCATGAGCGAGACGAACCCCGCTGCCGCTGCTGAGGTGGCCGCGCCGCACCGCTACACGGCCGCCATGGCCGCGGAGATCGAGGCACGCTGGCAGGACTTCTGGGACGCCGACGGCACCTATGCGGCGCCGAACCCGAGCGGTGACCTGGCGGGTGACCCCGCGCTGGTCGCCAAGCCCAAGAAGTTCATCATGGACATGTTCCCGTACCCCTCCGGTGCGGGCCTGCACGTCGGCCACCCCCTGGGCTACATCGCCACCGATGTATTCGCCCGGTTCCAGCGGATGACCGGCCACAACGTCCTGCACACCCTGGGCTTCGACGCCTTCGGCCTGCCCGCCGAGCAGTACGCCGTGCAGACCGGCACGCACCCGCGCGTGTCCACCGAGGCCAACATCGAGAACATGAAGATCCAGCTGCGCCAGCTGGGCCTGGGCCACGACAAGCGCCGGTCGTTCGCCACGATCGACCCGGACTACTACAAGTGGACCCAGTGGATCTTCCTGCAGATCTTCAACTCCTGGTACGACGACGAGGCGAAGAAGGCCCGCCCGATCTCCGAGCTGATCGCGCAGTTCGAGAGCGGTGAGCGCGGGGTCTCCGGCGGGCGCTCCTGGAACGAGCTGACCGCCGCCGAGCGCGCCGACGTCCTGGGCGAGTACCGCCTGGCCTACGCCTCCGACGCACCGGTCAACTGGTGCCCGGGCCTGGGCACGGTGCTGGCCAACGAGGAGGTCACCGCCGACGGCCGCTCCGAGCGCGGCAACTTCCCCGTCTTCAAGGCCAAGCTGCGCCAGTGGAACATGCGCATCACCGCCTACGCCGACCGGCTGCTGGACGATCTGGACGAGCTGGACTGGCCCGAGGCCATCAAGCTGCAGCAGCGCAACTGGATCGGCCGCTCCGAGGGCGCCCGCGTCGACTTCCCGATCGACGGCGAGCGCATCACCGTCTTCACCACGCGCCCCGACACCCTGTTCGGAGCCAGCTACATGGTGCTGGCCCCCGAGCACCCTCTGGTCGAGAAGTTCACCCCGCAGGAGTGGCCCGAGGGCACGCACGACGTGTGGACCGGTGGCCACGCCACCCCGGCCGAGGCCGTCGCCGCCTACCGCGCGCAGGCCGCCTCCAAGTCGGACGTCGAGCGCCAGGCCGAGGCCAAGGACAAGACCGGCGTCTTCATCGGCGCGTACGCCACCAACCCGGTCAACGGCGAGCAGGTCCCGGTCTTCATCGCCGACTACGTGCTGATGGGCTACGGCACCGGCGCGATCATGGCCGTACCCGGCCATGACAGCCGTGACTTCGAGTTCGCGCGCGCCTTCGAACTGCCGATCCGCTGCGTCGTCGAGCCGACCGACGGCCGCGGCACGGACACCGCGACCTGGGACGAGGCCTTCGTCTCGTACGACGCGAGGATCGTGAACTCCGCCGGTGCGGATGTCTCCCTGGACGGCCTGGGCGTCGTCGAGGCCAAGGCGCGTATCACCGAGTGGCTGGAGCGCACCGGCACCGGCGAGGGCACCGTCAACTTCCGGCTGCGCGACTGGCTGTTCAGCCGCCAGCGCTACTGGGGCGAGCCCTTCCCGATCGTCTACGACGAGGACGGCATCGCCCACGCGCTGCCCGAGTCGATGCTGCCGCTGGAGCTGCCCGAGGTCGAGGACTACTCCCCGCGCACCTTCGACCCGGACGACGCCGACACCCAGCCCGAGACGCCCCTGTCGCGCAACGAGGACTGGGTCAACGTCACCCTGGACCTGGGCGACGGCGCCGGTCCGCGGAACTACCGCCGCGAGACCAACACCATGCCCAACTGGGCCGGTTCCTGCTGGTACGAGCTGCGCTACCTGGACCCGCACAACTCCGAGAAGCTGGTCGACCCGGAGATCGAGCGGTACTGGATGGGCCCGCGCGAGGGCCAGCCGCACGGCGGTGTCGACCTGTACGTCGGCGGCGCCGAGCACGCGGTGCTGCACCTGCTGTACGCGCGCTTCTGGTCCAAGGTCCTGTTCGACCTGGGGCACGTCTCCTCGGCGGAGCCGTTCCACAAGCTGTTCAATCAGGGCATGATCCAGGCCTACGTCTACCGGGACGCGCGCGGGATCGCCGTGCCGGCCGCCGAGGTGGAGGAGCGCGACGGCTCCTCCTACTACGAAGGCGAGAAGGTCTCCCGGCTGCTGGGCAAGATGGGCAAGTCCCTGAAGAACGCGGTCACTCCGGACGAGATCTGCGCCGAGTACGGCGCCGACACCCTGCGGCTGTACGAGATGGCGATGGGTCCCCTGGACGTCTCGCGGCCCTGGGACACGCGCGCGGTGGTGGGCCAGTTCCGGCTGCTGCAGCGGCTGTGGCGCAATGTCGTCGACGAGGACTCCGGCGCGGTGACCGTCGTGGACACCGAGCCCGACGAGGACACCCTGCGGGCGCTGCACAAGGCGATCGACGGGGTCCGCGGTGACCTGGAGGGCATGCGGTTCAACACCGCGATCGCCAAGGTCACCGAGCTGAACAACCACCTGACCAAGGCGGGCGGCCCGGTGTCGCGTTCCGTCGCCGAGGCGCTGGTGCTGCTGGTGGCTCCGCTGGCCCCGCACATCGCCGAGGAGCTGTGGCGCAAGCTGGGCCACGAGGACTCGGTGGTGCACCGGGACTTCCCGGTGGCCGACCCGGCGTATGTCGTGGACGAGACGGTGACCTGCGTGGTGCAGATCAAGGGCAAGGTCAAGGCCCGTCTGGAGGTCGCGCCGTCCATCTCCGAGGAGGAGCTGGAGAAGGTGGCGCTGGCGGACGACAAGGTCGTGGCGGCGCTGGACGGCGCGGGGATCCGCAAGGTGATCGTCCGGGCGCCGAAGCTGGTGAACATCGTTACGGCGTAAGCGGGTGGGCGCTGCCTCCGGGTAGTCCCCTACGGGCAGGTTCGGGGTTCTTCCGGAACTCCGGGCCTGCCCGCTGCGTTTACCGTGGAGAGCAGCGCGGCGAATGTGCCGTGGAACCCAGGAGGAGCGTCGTGGAAGCAGTGATCGCAGTCGTAGCCCTGCTCTTCGTGCTCCTCGTGGTGCTGGGCGCCTACGCCACGGTGAAGGCGGTCGGCGCCGCCAAGCGCGGAGTGGACCGCACGATCACCCAGGCCCGCCGCACGGTCGAGGACCACACCCTGCGCGCCAAGTCCTTCGCCCAGATCGGCCCGGCGGGCGAGCTGGCCCAGCTGCGGCTGAAACTGCGCACCTCGATGCGCGCCACCCAGGACGCGCTGCGCGCGGGCGTGGCCGAGGACGAGTCCCTGAAGGAGTCCCTCGGCCTCTTCGAGCGGCTCAGTGCCCACGGTCACGAACTGGACGACGAACTGCGGCGCCTGGAGAGCGAACCGGACCGGGCGACCCTCGCCGAGCGGCTGCCCGGACTGCGCGAGCGCACGGAGCGCATCGTCACGTCGGCGGACTCACTGCGCTGGGCTGCCCGCGACCGGGCCCGCCGCTTCGCGGACGACGACCTGGACTCGCTGAGCTCACAGATCGACGTCGAGGCCGGCGCCCTGCGGCACTGGACGACAGAAGAGGCGCCCGCCACCACCCCGCCGCCGTGGCCCGAGGCGCCGGCCGCCGAAGCGCCGGCCGCGCGGCAGACCTGGCCGGACACCCCTCAGCAGCAGACGGCCGAGGAGCCGACGCGACCCGCCATCACCCCGGCGGATCCGCGTCCCGTCTACCCCTGGCAGAAGAAGCCCCGCCCCGAGAGCACCACTTGATCCGGGCACGCCCCTCCAGGGTGAGCGGGGCCGGGCTGCCGCCCGGGCACTACGCCAGGTAACCTCCAGCTCATGTCCCGCCATGTCGCGATCGTCACCGATTCAACGGCCTACCTGCCGCCGCGGACGATGGAGCGCCACGGCATCACCGCGGTGCCCCTGACCGTGGTCCTCGGCGACCAGGCGCTGGAGGAGGGCACCGAGATCTCGACCCGCTCCCTGGCCCAGGCACTGCAGAAACGGCGCCCCGTCACCACCTCGCGCCCCAGCCCCGAGCAGTTCGCCGAGACCTACCGCAGGGTCGCGGAGTCCGGCGCCACCGGCATCGTCTCGCTGCATCTGTCCGCCGAACTGTCCGGCACCTATGACGCCGCGGTGCTCGCCGCGCGTGAGGCGCCGGTGCCGGTGCGGGTGGTGGACACCGGAATGATCGCGATGGCGCTCGGCTTCTGCGCGCTGGCCGCGGCAGAGGCCGCGGAGACGGGCGGCACGGTCGACGAGGCCGTCACGGCCGCCGAGAAGCGGGCGGCGGGCACCTCCGCCTACTTCTATGTCGACACCCTCGACTATCTGCGCCGGGGTGGCCGGATCGGAGCGGCCCAGGCACTGCTCGGCTCGGCGCTCGCGGTGAAGCCGCTGCTGCAGCTCAACGGTGGCCGGATCGAACCCCTGGAGAAGGTGCGGACGGCCTCGAAGGCCATCGCCCGCCTGGAGGAGATCGTCGCCGACCGGGCCGGTGGCGCGCAGGTCGACATCGCCGTGCACCATCTCGCCGCCCCCGACCGGGCGTCGGCGCTGGCGGAGCGGTTGCGGACGCGGGTGCCGGGTCTTGCTGATCTGCATGTGAGCGAAGTCGGGGCGGTGATCGGGGCGCATACCGGGCCCGGGTTGCTGGGGGTCGTGGTCTCGCCGCGGTGAGCTCTGGCGCTCGCTCGCGCGGGTGACGGAGTTATCCACAACCGGGCGGCTGTCCCCGGGAATTGAGCAAGATCATCGCGGATTTCCGAGGTGTCCGATCCTCGGGGCATGGCACTTCGATCACGTACACGCACATCCGCCGCGGCCAGTGGGCCGGGTCGCGGTCCCCGCTCCGATGTCCGCACCCGTCACCGCCCTGCGTACCCACGCGGCCGGGCCCGACATCGCCATGCCTCGGCCGAGGAGCTCCGTCGGCGTGCCCAGGTGCTCTTCGGTGAACGGGCGGTGGAGGAACGGGAGTCGGGGAAGGGGCCACCGTCCGAGGAGGGCGAGAGCCTGGATCCGGGTGCGCCCCGTGCCGACGCGGCTGAGGACTGGCGGAGGCGGGCCGGGCTCGCGCTGCGGGAGCGGCTGCCGTTGTGGATGCAGGCGCGGTGCGGCCTTGAGCGGCGGAGCGTGGTCGCGCTCGCCGTGGTGCTGGTCGTCGCCGCGGGTTTCGCGGTGCAGCACTTCTGGACGGGGCGGACGCAGGACGTGCGGGCGCCTGAAGTGGTGGGGGCGGCTCCGCTCGGGGGCGGGACGGCCTACGGGGAGGGGACTTCCTACGGGGAGGGGAAGCGCGGCGCCGAGCCGGGAGCCGGGCCGGCCGGGGCGTCTGCCGGGGCGTCGGCCGGTGCTTCTGCCGGTGCTTCTGCCGGGGCCGAGATCGTGGTGGATGTCAGCGGGAAGGTGCGTGAGCCGGGGATCCATCGGCTGCCGCAGGGCTCCCGGGTCGACGACGCGCTGCGCGCGGCCGGCGGGGTGCGGCCGGGCACGAGTACCGAAGGGCTCAACCGGGCGCGCTTCCTCGTCGACGGTGAGCAGGTCGTCGTCGGCGGGCCCGCGCCGGTGCAAGGCGGTGCCCCTGTGCCGGGCCCGGCCGGAGCGGCCTCCACCGTCCCGGTCTCCCTCAACACGGCCACCGCCGAGCAGCTCGACACCCTGCCCGGCGTCGGACCGGTCCTGGCCCAGCACATCATCGACCAACGCACCCGCACCGGCGGTTTCCGCTCCGTGGAGGAGCTGCGCGAGGTCAATGGCATCGGCGAGCGCCGCTTCGCCGACCTGCGAAATCTCGTACGGCCATGACGGGCGTCCCTGGGTCCGTGCGCCCCGAAGTACACGCCGCCTCCGGAAAACGGCTCGGCGCGTCCCACCCGCGACAGGAAGGACCGACGGATCTTCGACTCGTACCGCCGGCGCTGGCCGCCTGGGCGACGGCTGCGCTGACGCTGGACGCACCGGCCGGATGGGGCGTCGGGGTCGTGGCAGTGGCCCTGGGTCTGGGGGTCGCGCTGCTGTGGGTCCGGCCGCTCGCCCGGCCGCGGGTTGCGGTCGCCGCCGTCCTGCTCTGTGCCGCCGCGGCCGCCGCCTCGGCCGGGCTGCACGGCGCCGACCTGCGGCGCGGTCCTGTGCCCGAACTGGCACGGCAGTACGCCACCGTGACCGCGGAGGTGGAACTCACCTCCGATCCCCGGCTCACCCGGCCCCGGGTGAGAGGGAACCGGACGACACCGACCGCCGTGCTGATCAACGCCGAGGTGCGGAGGGTGGAGGCCGGGGGCGGAGCGGTGGCGGTGACGCGGACGCCGGTGCTGATGGTCGTGGAGGCGTCCGGAGGGTCGCCCTGGCTCCGGCTGCTGCCGTCCACCCGGCTGCGCGTGACCGGCGCGCGGCTGGCGCCCCCGCTGACGGGCGGTGACCGGATCGCGGCCGTGCTGCGGGTGCGGGGCCGGGCGCCGGAGGTCGTGGAGCGGGCGTCGGCGGCGCAGCGGTTCGCCGGGAGGCTGCGGGCGGGATTGCGGGAGGCGACGGACGGACTGCCGGCGGATGCGCGGGCGCTGCTGCCGGGCCTGGTCGTCGGTGACACCTCGCGGATCACACCGGAGCTGGACGAGGCCTTCCAGGAGACCGACCTCACGCACCTGCTGGCGGTCTCCGGAAGCAACCTCACGATCATCCTGGTGCTGCTCATCGGACCGCCGGGCACGGCCCAGCTCGTCGAACGCCGTGGTCTCGCGCCCCGGCTGGGGCTGTCCCTGCGGACGACCGCGCTGTGCGGAGGTGCGCTCACGCTCGCCTTCGTGGTCGTGTGCAGACCGGACCCCAGTGTGCTGCGCGCCGCAGCCTGCGGGGGCGTGGTCCTGCTCGCCCTGGCGACCGGGCGGCGGCGGCCCCTGGTGCCCGCGCTGGCGACGGCCGTGCTGCTGCTGGTGCTGTTCGACCCGTGGCTGGCCCGCAGTTACGGGTTCCTGCTCTCGGTCCTGGCCACGGGGGCGCTGCTGATGCTGGCGCCGCGCTGGAGTGCCGCGTTGCGACGGCGCGGGCTGGGCCCCCGGTGGGCCGAGGCGGTGGCGGCGGCGGGGGCCACGCAGGTGGTGTGCGCTCCGGTCGTGGTGGTGCTGTCGGCGCGGGTGAGCCTGGTCGCGGTGCCGTGCAATCTGCTGGCGGAGTTCGCGGTCGCGCCGGCCACGGTACTCGGGTTCGCCGCGCTGGCGACGGCGCCGGTGGCGATGCCGGTGGCCAAAATGCTGGCGTGGTGCGCGAGTTGGCCCGCCGGGTGGATCGCGGACATCGCCACGACCGGGGCCGCGCTGCCCGGCGCGGGGATCGACTGGCCGGGCAGCTGGGCGGGGGCGGGGCTGCTGCTCCTGGTCACGGTGGCCGCGCTGCTGATCGGCCGGCGGCTGTGGCGGCGCCCCTGGTGGTGCGGTGCCGGTGCGGTGCTGCTGGTGCTGGCCGTGGTGCAGCCGCCGCCGCTCGTCCGGGTGATCAGCGGCTGGCCGCCGCCGGGCTGGCGGCTGGTCATGTGCGATGTGGGACAGGGGGACGTCGCCGTGCTCGCCGCCGGTGAGGGCACCGGTGTGGTCGTGGACGCCGGACCCGACCCGGAGCTCGTCGACCACTGTCTGCGCACGCTGGGCATCACCCGCATTCCGCTGGTCGTGCTGACCCACTTCCACGCCGACCATGTGGCGGGCCTGCCCGGGGTGCTGCGCGGCCGGGCCGTCGGGGCGATCGAGACGACCGGCCACGAGGAGCCGGTGGAGCAGGCGGAGTTCGTGTGGAGACAGGCCGCGGCCCGGGGCGTTCCGGTGACGCGGGCCGTGGCCGGGGAGCGGCGGCGCACCGGTGAACTGTCCTGGCGGGTGCTGTGGCCGCCGCCGGGTCCGGCGCCGGACCCGGAGGGCCCGAACGACGCCAGCGTCACGCTGCTCGCCGAGGTCGCGGGGCTGCGGTTCCTGCTGCTGGGGGATCTCGAACCCCCGGCCCAGCGGGCCCTGTTGAGATCGCCGGAGGGCGGGCTGCTGGGCGGGGTGGATGTGCTGAAGGTCGCCCACCATGGCTCGGCGTACCAGGATCCCGACCTGATACGGAGGGCGGCCCCGCGGGTGGCGCTGATCTCCAGCGGCGAGGGCAACCCCTACGGGCACCCCGCTCCCGGTACGGTCGCGGCGCTGCGGGCGCAGGGGGCGGCGGTGCTGCGGACGGACGAGGACGGGGCGTTGGCCGTCGTGGGCGAGGGCGAGGGCGGGGAGCTGCGAGTGGCGGGAGACTGAGGGCATGAATTCCGCAGAGGTTGATGCCTATCTGAACCGGCTCGGGGTGGCACACCCCGCGTGGCCCACCGTGGACGTGCTGCGCGAGATGCATGTGCGCCATCTGCAGACCGTGCCCTTCGAGAACCTGTCGATCCATCTCGGCGAGGAGATCGTGCTGGAGGAGAAGCGGCTGCTGGACAAGCTGGTGGGCGCGCGCAGGGGAGGGTTCTGCTACGAACTGAACGGCGCGTTCGGGCTGTTGCTGGCGGCGTTGGGGTACGAGGTGACGCTGCTGGCGGGGCGGGTGTACGACGGTGACGGGCGACTGGGGATCCCGTACGACCATCTCGCGCTGCGGGTGCGCACCGTGGACGGGGGTGAGTGGCTGGCGGACGTCGGGTTCGGGGCGCACAGCCACTTCCCGCTGGCGCTGGAGGCCCGGGGGGAGCAGGAGGATCCCGCGGGGGTGTTCCGGATCGTGGAGGCCGGGCCGGACGCGGCCGGGGTGCGGGGCGGGTACCGGGTGCCGGAGGCGGCGGACCTGGACGTCGTGATGAACGGCAGACCGGAGTACCGGCTGGAGACGCGGCCCCGGGTGCTCGGTGACTTCGTCGCCGGGGCGTGGTGGCAGAGCACCTCGCCGAGCTCGCACTTCACTCAGTCACTGGTGTGTTCGCGGGTGACGGAGGACGGGGGGCGGATCACGCTGAGCGGGCGCACGTTCAAGACGACGGGCCCGGGCGGGGCGCGGGACGAGCGGCATCTCACGACGGACGAGGAAGTGCTGACGGCGTATCGGGAGCGGTTCGGGATCGAGCTGGAGCGGGTGCCGGTGGTGCGGAAGGGGTGAGGGGTGGTGGCGGTGTGCGCGGCGGGAGAATGGCTGCGTGAGTGATGTGAGACATGTGCTGGTGCTGCCTGATCGGGATGCGGCCGAGGAGGTCGTGGAGGCGCTCGGGGAGCGGTTCGGGGTGGCTGAGGAGCCTCGGCTGGTGCGGGATGCGCTGGCCGGGGAGGACGACGCGGAGGATGCGCAGTGGTTGGTGGTGCTGCGGGACGAGGGCGGGGTGCTTGATCCTGCGGAGCTGGATGCGTTTGCGGGGGAGTGGGACGGGTGGCGGGAGGAACCGTAAGTCCGTGAGCCGGCTGTTGCCATAGGTGCCCGCAGCCGCGTCCCGCACTGTCAGTCCCCCGTGCCATCCTTGACCCGATGGCCAGGAAAAGTGCTGCTGACGATCCGCTTGCCCCCGTGACGCTTGCCGTGGGGCAGGAGGAGCTGTTGCTCGATCGGGCCGTGCAGGAGGTGGTGCGGGCTGCCAAGGCTGCTGATGCCGATACCGATGTGCGGGATCTGGCTTCCGATCAGGTGCAGCCGGGCACGCTTGCCGAGCTGACCAGTCCCTCGCTCTTCGCCGAGCGAAAGGTCGTCGTCGTGCGGAATGCGCAGGATCTGTCCGCCGACACGATCAAGGATGTGAAGGCGTATCTCGGGGCGCCCGCCGAAGAGATCACGCTGGTGCTGCTGCACGCCGGTGGGGTCAAGGGCAAGGGGCTGCTCGATGCCGCCCGGAAGGCGGGGGCCCGGGAGGTCGCCTGTCCCAAGATGACCAAGCCCGCGGACCGGCTGGCCTTCGTACGGCAGGAGTTCCGGGCCACCGGACGGTCCGCCACCCCCGAGGCCTGTCAGGCGCTCGTCGACTCCATCGGGAGTGATCTGCGGGAGCTGGCGTCCGCCGTGACGCAGCTGGTCGCCGATGTCGAGGGGACCATCGACGAGGCCGTGGTCGGGCGGTACTACACGGGACGCGCCGAGGCCTCCAGCTTCACCGTCGCCGACCGGGCCGTGGAGGGCCGGGCCGCCGAGGCGCTGGAGGCGCTGCGCTGGTCCCTGGCCACCGGCGTGGCCCCCGTCCTGATCACCAGCGCCCTCGCACAGGGCGTCAGAGCCATCGGGAAGCTCTCCTCCGCCCGCGGCGGGCGGCCCGCCGACCTCGCCCGCGAGCTGGGCATGCCGCCCTGGAAGATCGACCGGGTGCGCCAGCAGATGCGCGGCTGGACGCCCGACGGGGTCGCCGTGGCGCTGAGGGCCGTCGCCGAGGCCGACGCCGGGGTCAAGGGCGGCGGGGACGACCCCGAGTACGCCCTGGAGAAGGCGGTCGTGATCATCGCGCGGGCGGCCCGTTCCAGAGGACGTTAGTCGCGACGGCGAGGAAAATCGTGCGTGTCAGCCACCATCGCCGGACTACGAAAGGTGGCGGTCGCCATGGCTGAACACCCCCACGCACAGCTTGTCCGCAAGGGATACGAGGCCTTCCAACGCGGTGACATGGACGCCCTGCGCGGGCTGATGTCGTCGGACTGCACCCACCACGTTCCCGGCAGCCACCCGCTGTCCGGTGACTACAAGGGCCAGGACGCGATCATCGAGATGTACGGCCGGCTCTTCGAGGAGACCGGCGGCACGATGAAAGCCGAACTGATGCATCTCATGGTCGACGGCCGCGGCCACTGCGTCGCCATGCACCGCTTCTCCGCCGAACGCAAGGGAAAGCGCATCGACGAGAAGGGCTGCATCATCTTCCGGATCGTCGGAGACAAGGCCACCGATCTCGACGAGTGTGTCGAGGACATCGACAAGGCCAACGACTTCTGGACATGACCCCGGCACACGCCGAAGGCCCCGGTGCCCGCCCTGGGGTAGGGCGAGGCGCCGGGGCCTTCGGTTGAAGCTGCTGGATCCGCACCCGCGTGGCGAACGCAGGCCGCGTGCGGATCCGGGGTGCCGGTCGGGAGCGGATGAGAGAGGGCCCGCTCTGGGTCCTTCCGGCGATCAGATCAAGAAAAAGGGTCAGCCCTTGAGCGCCGAGACCTTCGAAGCAAGCGCCGACTTCTTGTTGGCGGCCTGGTTCTTGTGGATGACGCCCTTCGAGACGGCCTTGTCGAGCTGACGCGCGGCAGCGCGCTGGTACTCGGTGGCCTTCTCGACGTCACCCGCGGCAGCGGCCTCACGGGCCTTGCGGATCGCGGTCTTCAGGGAGGACTTGACGGCCTTGTTGCGCAGCCGAGCCTTCTCGTTGGTCTTGATCCGCTTGATCTGGGACTTGATGTTCGCCACGAATGAGCCTCTACAGGTTCTGGCACGGGGCCGCACGGGAGCCGCACGGAATCCGCACCGGGTGATTTTCTTGGGGTGTGCCTCGCGCTGAGAGGGCATGAGACACAGCCACCCAGACTACCAGCGGCCCAGCATGCGGCCCAAACCGGTCTCCGGTCGCCACCCGTGGGACCATGGAGCCTACGTATAGACCCGATCGTTCCGACCCGAGACCGCAGACGGCTGCGGACACCTCAAGAATCAGGACCCTGCGTGCCCGCGATCCCTAGCCATGTGCCCGAACCGGGCCGAACCGACCCGGCTCTGATCCGCAATTTCTGCATCATCGCGCACATCGACCACGGCAAGTCCACGCTCGCCGACCGGATGCTCCAGCTGACCGGAGTGGTCGAGCAGCGGCAGATGCGCGCTCAGTACCTCGACCGCATGGACATCGAGCGCGAGCGCGGTATCACCATCAAGTCCCAGGCCGTGCGTCTGCCCTGGGCGCCCACCACGGACCCGGGCAACACGCACATCCTCAACATGATCGACACCCCGGGGCACGTCGACTTCACCTACGAGGTCTCCCGGTCGCTCGCCGCGTGCGAGGGCACCATCCTCCTGGTCGACGCCGCCCAGGGCATCGAGGCGCAGACCCTCGCCAACCTCTACCTGGCGATGGAGAACGACCTCACGATCATCCCCGTACTGAACAAGATCGACCTGCCGGCCGCGCAGCCCGAGAAGTTCGCCGAGGAGCTCGCCAACCTGGTCGGATGTGAGCCCGGCGACGTCCTGAGGGTCTCCGCCAAGACCGGTGTCGGCGTCGACGCGCTGCTCGACCGGGTCGTCCGCGAGGTCCCGGCGCCGGTCGGCGTCAAGGACGCCCCCGCCCGCGCGATGATCTTCGACTCGGTCTACGACTCCTACCGCGGTGTCGTGACGTACGTCCGTGTCATCGACGGCCAGCTCAGCAAGCGCGAGCGCATCAAGATGATGTCGACGGGTGCCACCCACGAGCTGCTGGAGATCGGCACCAACTCGCCGGAGATGCTCGGCGCCGACGGTCTCGGCGTCGGCGAGGTGGGCTATCTGATCACCGGTGTGAAGGACGTCCGCCAGTCCAAGGTCGGTGACACCGTCACCAGCCAGCACAAGGGCGCGACCGAGGCCCTCGGCGGTTACAAGGACCCGAAGCCGATGGTCTTCTCGGGTCTGTATCCGCTGGACGGCTCCGACTACCCCGAGCTGCGCGAGGCCCTCGACAAGCTCCAGCTCAACGACGCCGCCCTCGTCTACGAGCCGGAGACCTCCGCCGCCCTCGGCTTCGGCTTCCGCGTCGGCTTCCTCGGGCTGCTGCACCTCGACGTGATCCGTGAGCGTCTGGAGCGCGAGTTCGGACTCGACCTGATCGCCACCGCGCCGAACGTGGTCTACCGGGTGGTGATGGAGGACGGCACCGAGCACACCGTCACCAACCCGAGCGAGTTCCCCGAGGGCAAGATCAACGAGGTGTACGAGCCCGTCGTACGCGCCACGATCCTCGCCCCGACCGAGTTCATCGGCTCGATCATGGAGCTGTGCCAGACCCGGCGCGGCACCCTCCTCGGCATGGACTACCTGTCCGAGGACCGGGTCGAGATCCGCTACACGCTGCCGCTCGCGGAGATCGTCTTCGACTTCTTCGACCAGCTGAAGTCGAAGACGCGCGGTTACGCCTCCCTGGACTACGAGCCCACCGGCGAGCAGACCTCCAGCCTGGTCAAGGTCGACATCCTGCTGCACGGCGACAAGGTGGACGCCTTCTCCGCGATCACCCACAAGGACGCCGCGTACGCGTACGGCGTGCGGCTCGTCGCCAAGCTGCGCGAGCTGATCCCCCGGCAGGCCTTCGAGGTGCCCATCCAGGCCGCCATCGGCTCCCGGGTCATCGCCCGCGAGACCATCCGCGCCATCCGCAAGGACGTCCTCGCCAAGTGCTACGGCGGTGACATCTCCCGTAAGCGAAAGCTGCTGGAGAAGCAGAAGGAGGGCAAGAAGCGGATGAAGATGGTGGGTTCCGTGGAAGTTCCGCAGGAGGCCTTCATCGCCGTACTGAGCAGTGATGACAGCGCGGGGTCGGGCAAGGGCAAGAAGTAACCGCCGGTTACGTCCGCCCACCCCGGCAAAACGGGCACTCAGGGGTCCGTCGTACGAAAGTGCGGCGGGCCCCTGCGCATGTGAGGGGTAGGTCTCTGTAGGAAGTGACAGGGCGCGGACTCTTACGCCCCGGCCGGTCGCGCCTTACTCTGATCCCTGCTCGATAGTTACTCGCGAGTTAAACAACGGCACGCGAGTAGAACCAGCCGCATTCTGAGCCAGCCGCATCGTCGCGGGCCCCGGAGGATGTCGTGAGCGACACACAGACTTTGATCGAGAACCGTCCGCCGAGCGTGGCGGCCCTCTTCCTGGAGCGCGTGACGGCCACGCCGGACGCCGAGGCCTATCGCTATCCCGTGCCGAACGCAGCCGGGGAAGGCCCGGACGACTGGAAGTCGCTGAACTGGGGCGAGGCCGCCGAGCGGGTCTACGCGATCGCCGCCGGCCTGATCGAGCTGGGGGTGCAGCCCGAGCAGCGGGTCGCCCTCGCCTCCTCGACCCGGATCGAGTGGATCCTCGCCGACCTCGGCATCATGTGCGCCGGCGCGGCCACGACCACGATCTATCCGCAGACCAACGCGGAGGAGTCGGCGTTCATCCTCTCCGACTCCGACAGCCGGGTGCTGATCGCGGAGGACGCGGCCCAGCTCGCCAAGGCCGTCGAGAAGCGCGCCGAGCTGCCCGACCTCACGCATGTCGTGGTGATCGACCCGGCCGGCGTCGAGACCGCCGACTGGATCCTCACCCTGGACGAGCTGGAGAAGCGCGGCGCCGCCCGTCTGGAGAAGGACCCCGACCTGATCAAGGAGCGGGTCGGCGCGATCACCAAGGACCAGCTCGCCACCCTCATCTACACCTCCGGCACCACCGGGCGTCCCAAGGGTGTGCGGCTCCCGCACGACAACTGGTCGTACATGGCCAAGGCCATCGCCGCGACCGGGCTCGTCGGCCAGGACGACGTGCAGTACCTGTGGCTGCCGCTCGCGCACGTCTTCGGCAAGGTGCTCACCTCCGGCCAGATCGAGGTCGGCCATGTCACCGCCGTCGACGGCCGCGTCGACAAGATCATCGAGAATCTGCCGGTCGTCCAGCCGACGTACATGGCGGCCGTGCCGCGCATCTTCGAGAAGGTCTACAACGGGGTCGTCGCCAAGGCCCGTGCGGGCGGTGGCGCCAAGTACAAGATCTTCCAGTGGGCGGCCGAGGTGGCCCGCGAGTACGCCAAGGTCAGCCAGGACAACTTCCGGCGCACCGGCACCGCGTCCGTCCCCTTCGGGCTCGGCGCGAAGCACAAGGTCGCCGACGCGCTCGTCTACTCCAAGCTGCGGGAGGCCTTCGGCGGGCGGCTGCGCGCCTGTGTCTCCGGCTCGGTCGCGCTGGCCCCGGAGATCGGCTACTTCTTCGCCGGCGCCGGTATCCACATCCTGGAGGGCTACGGCCTGACCGAGTCCTCCGCGGCGTCCTTCGTCAACCCGGGCGAGGCGTACCGCACCGGCACGGTCGGCAAGCCGCTGCCCGGCTGCGAGGTCCGGATCGCCGACGACGGCGAGATCCTGCTGCGCGGGCCCGGGATCATGGAGGGCTACCACGGGCTGCCCGAGAAGACGGCGGAGGTGCTGGAGCCGGACGGGTGGTTCCACACCGGGGACATCGGCGAGCTGTCGCCCGACGGCTATCTGCGGATCACCGACCGCAAGAAGGACCTGTTCAAGACGTCCGGCGGCAAGTACATCGCGCCGACGGAGATCGAGGGCTCCTTCAAGTCGGTCTGCCCCTACGTCTCCAACATCCTGGTGCACGGCGCGGACAAGAACTTCTGTACGGCGCTCATCGCGCTGGACGAGGTCGCTCTTCTCGGCTGGGCCAAGGAGAACGGGATGGAGGGCAAGTCCTACGCGGAGATCGTGGCCGCGCCGGATACCGTCGCCCTGGTCGAGGGGTATGTGAAGCAGCTCAACGAGGGGCTTCAGCGGTGGCAGACCATCAAGAAGTTCCGGCTGCTGCCCCGGGATCTCGATGTGGAGCACGGTGAGATCACGCCGAGCCTGAAGCTGAAGCGGCCGGTGGTGGAGCGGGAGTACCAGCACCTCCTCGACGAGATGTACGCGGGTACGCGCGAGGCGTAGCTACGACGGCTCCTTGTTCAGCAGTTCGCGCAGTTCCTGGACCTCCGCCCGCAGCGCCTCCAGTTGGAGTTGCTTCTGGTGCAGGTCCAGGAACACCCTGACCTTTGCCCTGAGGATCCAGGGGTCGAAGGGCTTGGTCAGGTAGTCCGCGGCGCCCGTCGCATAGCCGCGGAAGGTGTAGTCGGCGTCGTCCTCCGCACCCGTGAGGAAGATGATCGGGACGTCCTTCGTCTGGTCGAGGCGTTTGATGTTCGCCGCCGTCTCGAAGCCGTCCATGCCCGGCATCCGGATGTCGAGCAGGACCAGGGCGAAGCGGTGGCGCAGCAGGGCCTTCATGGCCTCCTCGCCGGAACGGGCGCGTACCAGCGGCTCGTTGAGGGAACCCAGGACCGCCTCCAGTGCGATCAGGTTGTCCTCCATGTCGTCGACCAGGAGGATGCCGGCACGCTCGTCGTGCATGTCTTCGGCGTTCATGGCGTGGTCTCGTCGGCTCCCCCCGGGTCCAGCAGAGCACACACCACGGTGAGCAGTCGGTCGACGTCCACCGGCTTCGGTACGTAGTCGTTGGCGCCGCGCGCGATGGACTTCTCCCGGTCCCCGGGCATCGCCTTCGCGGTCAGCGCGACGATGGGCAGGCCCACCCAGCGGCGGGCGCGGCGGATGGCGGCGATGGTCTCGTAGCCGTCCATCTCCGGCATCATGATGTCCATCAGGATGAGTTCGACGTCCGGGTTGCGCTCCAGCGTCTCTATGCCCTCGCGGCCGTTCTCCGCGTAGAGCACCGGCATCCCGACCCGGCCGAGCACATGGGTCAGCGCGAACACATTGCGGATGTCGTCGTCCACGATCAGCACCCGCCGCCCGGACAGGATCTGCCCCGCCCGCCCCGACTGCCACTCCTCCAGCCTGGTCGGCGCGGGCCAGGCGTCGTCGGCCTCCGGCACGGTGGACACCTGCTCCGGCATCAGTACGGCGCTCCTGTCCTCGGTCACCGGATGGCCCGGGCTGACGACAGGGACGTACAGGGTGAAGGTGGAGCCCTTGCCGGGCTCGCTCTCGGCGACGATACGGCCGCCCAGCAGGCCCGCGATCTCCCGGCTGATGGACAGACCGAGGCCGGTGCCGCCGTACTTGCGGTTGGTGGTGCCGTCGGCCTGCTGGAACGCCTCGAAGATCACCGGGAGTTTCTCCGGCGCGATCCCGATGCCGGTGTCGGACACCTCGAAGGCGATCACCTCGCCGCTCTCCCGGACGCCCACGAGTTCGGGCTCCGTGACCCGGCCGACCCGCAGCTCGACCCGGCCCGACGCGGTGAACTTGATGGCGTTGGACAGCAGATTGCGCAGGATCTGCTGGAGGCGCTGCTCGTCCGAGTACATCTCGCGCGGGACGTCCTCACCGACCGACACCTCGAAGGCGAGCCCCCGGTCGTGGGTGAGGGGGCGGAACGTGGCGTGGACGTAGTCCAGGAGCTTGATCAGCGGCAGGCGCTTGGGGCGTACGTCCATCCGGCCCGCCTCGATCTTCGACAGATCGAGGATGTCGTTGATCAGCTGGAGGAGGTCCGAGCCCGAGCGGTGGATCGTCGACGCGAACTGGACCTCCTGGTCGGACAGATGACCGTCCGGGTTGTCCGAGAGCAGCCTGGCCAGGATCAGCAGGGAGTTCAGCGGGGTGCGCAGCTCGTGCGACATGTTGGCCAGGAACTCCGACTTGTACTGCGAGGAGGTGGCCAGCAGGGCTGCCTTCTCCTCCAGTTCGGCGTTCGAGCGCTGCAACTCCGCCTGCTGCTTCTGGAGTTCGTCCGAGCGCTCCTGGAGCTGCATGGCGAGGCGCTGGGACTCGCCGAGCAGGGACTCGGTGCGGGAGTTGGCGATGATGGTGTTGATCGCGACGCCGATGGTGTTCACGAACTGGTCGAAGAAGGCCAGGTGGACATCGGAGAAGCGGGAGAAGGACGCCAGTTCGATCACCCCGAGGAGCTTGTCCTCGAAGAGGATCGGGATGATGACGATGGTGGTGGGGGCCGCTTCCCCCAGCCCGCTGTTGATCTTGATGTAGTCCGGTGGGGCCCCCTCGACGAGAATGCGCTTCTTCTCCCGGGCCGCCTGCCGGACCAGGCCGTGCACGGGCAGTCCGCCGGTCTCCACGGTCGCGCCCTGGGCGGCGCCGTAGCCGGCGATGAAGGCGAGGCCCTTCGCGGGCACCATGGTGCGCAGCGCGCTGTCCTCGTCGGGGTCGGCCAGGTAGAAGGCGCCGTACTGGGCGTTCACCAGCGGGGTCAGCTCGCGCAGGATGAGGTCGGCGACCTCCATCAGGTCCCGGTGGCCCTGCATCAGGGCGGCGAGACGGGCGAGGTTGGATTCCAGCCAGTCCTTGGCGCGGGTCGTCTCGCGCAGGTTGGCCACCATCAGGTTGATGTTGTCCTTGAGCTCGGCCACCTCGCCCTGTGTCTCCACGGTGATCGAACGGGACATGTCGCCCTGCGCCACGGCCGAGGCCACCTCCGCGATGGCGCGGACCTGGGTGGTGAGGTTCAGGGCGAGCTCGTTCACATTGGTCGTCAGGCGCTTCCAGGTGCCGTACACGCCCTCCACCCGGGCCTGGCCGCCGAGCTGTCCCTCCGAGCCCACCTCGCGGGCCACGCGGGTGACCTCGGAGGAGAAGGAGGAGAGCGTGTCGACCATGGTGTTGATGGTGGTCTTGAGCTCCAGGATCTCGCCGCGCGCGTCCACGTCGATCTTCTTCGACAGGTCGCCCTGGGCGACGGCGGTGGCGACCTGGGCGATATTGCGGACCTGCGAAGTGAGGTTGTCCGCCATGTAGTTGACGTTGTCCGTCAGATCCCGCCAGACGCCGGAGACGCCGAGCACCTGGGCCCGTCCGCCGAGCCGTCCGTCGGTGCCGACCTCGCGGGCCACCCTCGTCACCTCGTCGGCGAAGGCGCGCAGTTGCTCCACCATCGTGTTGACGGTGTCCTTGAGTTCGAGGATCTCGCCCCGGGCATCGACGGTGATCTTCTTCGACAGGTCGCCGTTGGCCACCGCCGTGGTCACCTGGGCGATGTTGCGGACCTGCGAAGTGAGGTTCAGGGCCATGAAGTTGACGTTGTCGGTGAGGTCCTTCCAGACCCCGCTCACGCCCCGCACCTGCGCCTGACCGCCGAGGTTTCCCTCGGTGCCGACCTCGCGGGCCACGCGCGTCACCTCGTCGGCGAAGGCGGAGAGCTGGTCGACCATCGTGTTGATGGTGGACTTCAGCTCCAGGATCTCGCCCTTCGCTTCCACGGTGATCTTCTTGCCGAGGTCGCCCTGGGCCACGGCGGTGGAGACGAGGGCGATGTTCCGCACCTGTGAGGTGAGGTTGTCGGCCATGAAGTTGACGTTGTCGGTGAGGTCCTTCCAGACGCCCGACACACCGCGCACCTGAGCCCGGCCGCCGAGGTTTCCCTCGGTGCCGACCTCGCGGGCGACGCGGGTCACCTCGTCGGCGAACGCGGAGAGCTGGTCGACCATCGTGTTGATGGTGGACTTCAGCTCCAGGATCTCGCCCTGGGCGTCGACGGTGATCTTCTGACTCAGATCTCCGTTGGCGACGGCCGTGGTCACCTGGGCGATGTTGCGGACCTGTGAAGTCAGGTTCGACGCCATGAAGTTGACGTTGTCCGTGAGGTCCTTCCAGACCCCGGAGACACCCCGCACCTGAGCCCGGCCGCCCAACTGGCCCTCGGTGCCGACCTCGCGGGCGACCCGGGTCACCTCGTCGGCGAAGGCGGAGAGCTGGTCGACCATCGTGTTGACGGTCAGCTTCAGTTCGAGCAGTTCGCCGGTCGCCTCGACGGTGACCGTACGGGTCAGGTCGCCGCGCGCCACGGCCGTCGTCACCAGGGCGATGTCGCGCACCTGTGCCGTCAGCCGGGACGCCATGGTGTTGACGGCCTCGGTCACATCCCGCCAACTGCCCGAAAGGCCCTGCACCTTGGCCCGCCCGCCGAGCCGTCCCTCGGTGCCGACCTCGCGGGCCACCCGGGTCACCTCGCCGGTGAACAGGGAGAGCTGGTCGACCATCTTGTTCACGGCCCGGCCGAGGCGCCGCAGATCGCCGCGTAACTGCCGGGAGCCGTCGTGCAGATCGACCCGCTGGGTCAGATCGCCGCCCGCCACCGCGTCCAGCACCCGCGTCGCGTTGGCCGCCGGGGCCACGATGGCGTCGAGGAGCTGGTTCACGTCGTTGACCCGGGCCGTCCACGCACCCTGGCCCGGGCTCGCCGCCAGCCGCTCGTCGAGCCGGCCGTGCCGTACGAGCTCTCTCCTGACCCGCTGCACCTCGGAGTTGAAGTGCAGACTGCGCTTCATGATCTGGTTGTAGGCCGCGACGAGTTCGGCCACCACACCGGTGCCGGGATCGGCCACTTCGCGGAAATCGCCGTCCCGGGCTGCCGCCAGCGCGGCGAGCAGAGGACGCAGATCCGATGCTCGAATCTGACCGTCTTCGAGCACGCGTGTACCACTCTTCTCACTCATGGCGGCCCACTTCGGTAACTCGGTGCTTATGGGCGTGGCCAGTCTGTCACTCTGTCCGCGTCGACCGAGGCTATTCGTCCGAACCGCTCGGGGAGCTGTCCATGGGGGCCATTCCGGCGCAACGGGAGACCGCTTCCCGGGCCTCTGATGTGCCTGTGCACGAGAGCGTGCGTCCGCGCGCGTGGACCTGCGCGACCCTGCCCGGAAGCCCCCTCGCGCCGGGCTCCGCCCGCGCACTCGTACGCGCCGGCCTCACCGAGTGGGCCGAACTCGGTCTGCCCGGCACCGAACAGCACACCCGCCGCCTCGCCGACGACGCCGTCCTGGTCGTGAGCGAGCTCGTCACCAACGCCGTCGTCCACGCCGGTACCGACGTCGAGCTGGTCTGCCGGACGGAGGAGGAGACCGGCGCGATCGTCGTCGAGGTCTCCGACCGCCACCCCTCGCGCGCCCCGCGCGACGGCGCGAGCGAACCGGCGTACGGCACCTCGGAGTACGGGCGCGGACTGAGCCTGGTCGCCCGGCTCGCCGAGTCCTGGGGCGTGACGTACCGCACCGGCGTGAAGACCGTGTGGGCGCGGCTTCCCGCGGAGGAACACCAGGAGGAGGCCGGGACCCCGCGCCCCCTCTCGATACCGGGCCCCGGACCGCGTCGGCCCGAGCGCGACCGGGACTGGCTGGGCCGGGGTGCCCTGTCCTTCCTCGCCGAGGCCTCCGACCTGCTCGCCGGGCAGCTCGACGAGGACCTGGTCGCCGCGCTCACCGGGCAACTGCTCGTGCCCCGGCTCGCCGACTGGTGCGCGGTGTGGCTGGAGGACGAGCTCACCGGGCGCGGCTGGGGACCGCATGGCACCGCGGGCGCCGGACCCCGGCTCGCCCGGGTCTGGCACGGCAGCGAGAACCGCATCGGGGAACTGCGCGTGGCGCTGGAGAAGGAGCCGCCCCGCCCGGACGACCTGCGCTCCGGGCCCGTGCCGCACCCCTGGCCCGGTGAGGCGCTGGAGCCCGCGGGCACGTCATTGGCGTACCGCCTGATCGCGGGCGGCCGGCCGCTGGGCACGCTCGTCATCGGGCGGGCCGGTCCCGCGGACTTCCCCGACGAGGTCACCGGGCTCGTGGAGGACCTCGGCCGCCGGGTCGCGCTCGCCATCGGCGCGGCCCGGCAGTACGCCCGCCAGGCCACCATCAGCGCGGTCCTGCAGCGTGGACTGCTGCCCGGCGCCGTCGCCGAGATCCCGGGGGTGCGCAGCGCCCTCGTCTACGAGCCCTGCGACAAGGGCGGACCGAGCGGCGACTTCTACGACGTGTTCCCGGCCGCCGACGGCCGCTGGTGCTTCGCCGTCGGCGACGTCCAGGGCAAGGGCCCGGAGGCGGCGGTGGTGATCGGCCTGGCCCGCCCCTGGCTACGGCTGCTGGCCCGCGAGGGGTACCGCGTCGCCGACGTCCTGGACCGGCTCAACCAGCTCCTCCTCGACGACGCCACGGAGGCCGCGGACGCCGGAGCGCGCGCCCTGGTCGGCCCCGCGGCGCCGGGCGACGGCCCGCAGACCCGCTTCCTGTCCCTCCTGTACGGCGAACTGGCCCCCTTCGACGGCGGCGTCCGCTGCACCCTCGCCTCCGCCGGACACCCGCTGCCGCTGCTGCTCGGCCCCGACGGGGACGTCCGTACGGCCGCGCGGCCGCAGACCCTCCTCGGGGTCATCGAGGACGCCACGTACACCAGCGAGACCCTTGAGCTGCGGCCCGGGGACAGCCTGCTGTGTGTCACGGACGGGGTGACGGAGCGGCGCAGCGGCTCACGCCAGTTCGACGACGGGGACGGGCTCGCGGCGGCGCTCGCCGGGTGTGCGGGGCTGAGCGCGCAGTCGATCGCGGAGCGGATCCGGCGACTCGTGCACGACTTCGGGGGCCGGCCGCCGGAGGACGATCTGGCGCTGCTGGTGCTCCAGGCCGAGTAAAGGCGCGGAGTGCTCGGGTGCCGAGCAACGGTCCGGGGTGCTGGACAATGGAAGGCATGCCTTCCGCACTCCCCGACGGCGAGCCGGTCCCCGACGACGGCACGCTGCCCGCCGCCGCGCTCGCCGGCGCGGCCGACCGCCCGCTCGGCTTCTACCTGCACGTCCCCTACTGCGCGACCCGCTGCGGGTACTGCGACTTCAACACCTACACCGCCACCGAACTGCGCGGGACGGGTGGCGTCCTCGCCTCCCGCGACAACTACGCGGACACCCTGATCGACGAGATCCGGCTGGCGCGGAAGGTACTGGGCGACGACCCGCGCGCGGTGCGGACGGTCTTCGTGGGCGGCGGTACGCCGACACTGCTGGCGGCGGACGATCTCGTACGGATGCTCGGGGCGATCAGGGACGAGTTCGGTCTCGCGCCCGGCGCGGAGGTCACGACGGAGGCGAACCCGGAGTCGGTGGATCCGGCGTACCTCTCCCGGCTGCGGGAGGGCGGTTTCAACCGGATCTCCTTCGGTATGCAGAGCGCGAAGCAGCATGTGCTGAAGGTGCTGGACCGGACGCATACGCCGGGCCGTCCGGAGGCATGCGTGGCGGAGGCGAAGGCGGCCGGGTTCTCGCACGTCAACCTCGACTTGATCTACGGCACCCCGGGGGAGACGGACGAGGACTGGCGGGCGTCGCTGGATTCGTCGATCGGCGCCGGTCCTGACCACGTCTCGGCGTACGCGCTGATCGTCGAGGAGGGCACGCAGCTCGCGCGCCGCATCCGCCGGGGCGAGGTCCCGATGACCGACGACGACGTCCACGCGGACCGCTATCTGATGGCGGAGTCCGTACTGTCCTCGGCGGGCTTCGAGTGGTACGAGGTCTCCAACTGGGCGACCTCTGCGGCCGGCCGGTGCCTGCACAACGAGCTGTACTGGCGGGGCGCCGACTGGTGGGGCGCCGGTCCGGGAGCGCACTCGCACGTGGGCGGGGTGCGCTGGTGGAACGTGAAGCATCCGGGGGCGTACGCGGCGGCGCTTACGGGTGGGCGCTCCCCTGGAGCGGGGCGTGAGCTGCTGTCGGACGAGGACCGGCGGGTGGAGCGGATCCTGCTGGAGCTGCGGCTGCGGGAGGGGGCGCCGCTCGATCTCCTGCGCGCGGACGGGCTCGCGGCCGCACGCCGGGCGCTGGGCGAGGGGCTGCTTCAGGAGGGGCCGTACGACGAGGGGCGGGCGGTGCTGACGCTTCGGGGGCGGTTGCTGGCGGACGCGGTGGTGCGGGATCTGGTGGACTGATCAGTCCGTGGCCGTGACGAAGTCGATCAGTTCCTCGACGCGTCCCAGCAGCTCCGGTTCCAGGTCCTTGTACGACCCCACCCGCGCCAGAATCGCCTGCCAGACCGCGCCGGTGTTCTCCGACGGCCAGCCCAGGGCCCTGCACACGCCCGTCTTCCAGTCCTGGCCGTGCGGTACGCGCGGCCACCCCGCGATCCCCAGGGCCGACGGTTTCACCGCCTCCCAGATGTCGATGTACGGGTGGCCGACGACCAGCGCGTGTTCGCTGGTCACCTCCTGTGCGATCCGCCACTCCTTCGAGCCCGGCACCAGGTGGTCCACCAGGATGCCCAGCCGGGCGTCGGGGCCCGGGGCGAAGTCGGAGACGATCGCGGGGAGGTCGTCCACGCCCTCCAGGTACTCCACCACCACGCCCTCGATGCGCAGGTCGTCGCCCCAGACCTTCTCCACCAGTTCCGCGTCGTGGCGGCCCTCGACGTAGATGCGTCCGGCGCGGGCCACGCGTGCGCGGGCGCCGGGAACGGCCAGCGAGCCGGAGGCGGTCCGGGCCGGGCGGACCCGTCCTGAAGCCGGTCGTACCAGCGTCACCACCCTGCCCTCCAGCAGGAAGCCCCTCGGCTCCAGGGGGAACACCCGGTGCTTGCCGAAGCGGTCCTCCAGGGTGACCGTTCCCGCCTCGCAGCGGATCACCGCGCCGCAGAAGCCGGTGCCGGGCTCCTCCACCACCAGGCCGGGCTCCGCCTCGACCTCGGGGACCGGCTTGGGCTTCTTCCACGGCGGGGTCAGGTCCGCAGAGTACTGGCGCATTCGGATGACGATAGGAGAAGCCGTACGGCGATCAGAGCGACACGCCGAAACGGGCCGCCAGGGCGTCTCGCTGCCGCCGTACGAACGCCGCGTCCACCACCGCTCCGTGGCCGGGCACGTACAGCGCGTCCTCGCCGCCCAAGGACAGCAGGCGGTCCAATGCCGCCGGCCACTGGGACGGTACGGCGTCCGGGCCCGCCTGGGGTTCGCCGGACTCCTCGACCAGGTCGCCGCAGAAGACGGCCTCGGGGCTGCCCGGGACCAGGACGACCAGGTCGTGGGCGGTGTGGCCGGGTCCGACGTTGGCCAGGAGGACCTGGCGGCCGGGGCCGAGGTCCAGGGTCCACTCGCCGGAGACGTGGTGGCGGGGTTGCACCAGGGTGTCCACCGCCTCGTCCGCCGCGCGCGCGTCCATGCCGTGGCGTACCGCGTCCGCGCGCAGCTCCGCCCGCCCGTGCGGCCCGTACACCGAGTCGACGCCCACCGCGCCGTAGACCTCCGCGCCCGCGAACGCCGCCGCCCCGAAGACATGGTCGAAGTGCGGATGGGTCAGCGCGAGATGGGTCACACGGTGACCGGCGAGCGCCTCCGCCCGCATCCGCAGCCGCGCCCCCTCGGCCAGGCTCGACCCGGCGTCGACCACCAGCGCCGTACCCTCGCCGACGACCAGCCCCGCCGTACAGTCCCAGCCCGGCAGCCGGCACCGCCCCACACCGTCCGCGACCCGCTCCCACCCGAGCTCTTCCCAAGTCACCGTCATACCGCGACGCTAGCTGTACGAGCCGTCACAGCAGGACCGACCTTGCCGGGGGAGTACCCCACCGCCGTACACTGGGGCCGGGAACGCTGGCACTCGGACGGACAGAGTGCCAGGCGAGGCGCCCCGGGGGACTGGGGGACGACTTCTGGAGGTGAGCGCGGATGCTGAGCGAACGCAGGCTTCAGGTGCTGCGCGCCATCGTCCAGGACTATGTGGGCACCGAGGAGCCGGTGGGGTCGAAGGCCCTGACCGAGCGGCACAACCTCGGCGTCTCCCCGGCGACCGTCCGCAACGACATGGCGGCGCTGGAGGACGAGGGCTACATCGCTCAGCCGCACACCAGCGCCGGCCGCATCCCGACGGACAAGGGCTACCGCCTCTTCGTCGACAAGCTGGCCGGCGTCAAGCCGATGACCGGGCCCGAGCGGCGTGCCATCCAGAGCTTTCTCGAAGGCGCCGTCGATCTCGACGACGTCGTCGCTCGGACGGTGCGGCTGCTGGCCCAGCTCACCCGGCAGGTCGCGGTCGTGCAGTATCCGTCGCTCACCCGCTCCACCGTGCGCCATGTCGAGCTGCTCTCGCTCGCTCCCGCGCGCGTGATGCTCGTGCTGATCACGGACACCGGGCGGGTCGAACAGCGGATGGTCGACTGCCCGGCGCCGTTCGGCGAGACGTCGCTGGCCGATCTGCGGGCGCGGCTGAACAGCCGGGTCGCGGGCCGGCGCTTCACCGATGTGCCGACGCTCGTCGAGGACCTCCCCGAGGGCTTCGACACGGAGGACCGCGGCACGGTCTCGGCCGTCCTCTCCACACTGCTGGAGACGCTGGTCGAGGAGAACGAGGAGCGGCTGATGATCGGCGGCACCGCCAATCTCACCCGCTTCGGACATGACTTCCCCCTCACCATCCGGCCCGTCCTGGAGGCCCTTGAGGAGCAGGTGGTGCTCCTCAAACTCCTTGGTGAGGCGGGGGATTCGGGCATGACCGTGCGCATCGGGCACGAGAACGCCTATGAGGGACTCAACTCCACGTCTGTCGTGTCGGTCGGCTACGGTTCGGGCGGCGAGGCAGTCGCCAAGCTCGGCGTGGTCGGACCGACCCGCATGGATTACCCGGGAACGATGGGAGCGGTACGCGCAGTGGCACGGTACGTCGGACAGATCCTGGCGGAGTCGTAAGTGGCCACGGACTACTACGCCGTTCTCGGCGTGCGTCGCGACGCGTCGCAGGAAGAGATCAAGAAGGCCTTCCGGCGGCTCGCGCGCGAGCTGCACCCGGACGTCAACCCCGATCCGAAGACCCAGGAGCGGTTCAAGGAGATCAACGCCGCTTACGAGGTGCTCTCGGACCCGCAGAAGAAGCAGGTCTACGACCTCGGCGGCGACCCGCTGTCCCAGGCGGGCGGCGCGGGCGCGGGCGGGTTCGGCGCGGGTGGCTTCGGGAACTTCTCGGACATCATGGACGCTTTCTTCGGTACGGCGTCGCAGCGCGGTCCGCGCTCGCGTACCCGCCGTGGCCAGGACGCCATGATCCGTCTGGAGATCGAGCTCGACGAGGCGGCCTTCGGAACGACGAAGGACATCCAGGTCGACACGGCGGTCGTCTGCAACACCTGTAACGGTGAGGGCGCCGCGCCGGGGACCTCCGCGCAGACATGTGACATGTGCCGCGGGCGCGGTGAGGTGTCGCAGGTGACGCGGTCCTTCCTGGGCCAGGTCATGACCTCGCGGCCGTGTCCGCAGTGCCAGGGCTTCGGCACGGTGGTTCCGACGCCGTGCCCGGAGTGCGCCGGTGACGGTCGCGTACGGTCGCGTCGCACCCTGACGGTCAAGATCCCGGCCGGTGTCGACAACGGCACGCGGATCCAGCTCGCCGGTGAGGGCGAGGTCGGGCCCGGTGGCGGTCCGGCCGGTGACCTGTACGTCGAGATCCATGAGCTGCCGCATGCGATGTTCCAGCGGCGCGGGGACGATCTGCACTGCACGGTGACGATCCCGATGACGGCGGCGTCCCTCGGCACGAAGGTGCCGCTGGAGACCCTCGACGGCATGGAGGAGGTCGACATCCGCCCGGGCACCCAGTCCGGTCAGTCGATCCCGCTGCACGGCCGGGGCGTCACGCATCTGCGCGGCGGCGGCCGGGGCGACCTGATCGTCCACGTCGAGGTCCAGACCCCGACCAAGCTCGACCCGGAGCAGGAGCGGTTGCTGCGCGAGCTGGCGAAACTGCGGGGCGAGGAGCGGCCGCAGGGGCAGTTCCAGCCCGGTCAGCAAGGCCTGTTCTCGCGGCTGAAGGACGCGTTCAACGGTCGCTGAGGCGAGTTGGGCGGACTGCTGGGGGTTCGGGGGTC
>NZ_JAVRBF010000584.1:0-292 GCF_032436805.1 Streptomyces sp. P17
TCGATGGCCCGTCGGGGCCGCGTCTGGCTGACGAGGACACGCTGGCTGGCCCGCTGGTGGCGGCGATCGACGTGACTGACGACAAGTCACGAGCCCATGTGGTGATCGCTGGGTACCGCGCCGACGGGCGTCCGCAGATCGAGCATCGCGCCTCGCGTGTCGGGACGCACTGGGTCGAGGGGTACCTGTCGTCGCCGGAGGTGGAGCGCCGGTTGACGTGTGTGACTGGGCAGGAGCGTGGCGCTCCCGTGTCGGCTGTCCTGGCTGACCTGCGAGCCTCCGACGATTTCAC
>NZ_JAVRBF010000585.1:0-292 GCF_032436805.1 Streptomyces sp. P17
ACCATGGCGAGCGATGCGCCGCCATGGCGAACGGTTACAGGCGCCCGCCCTTCAGGTACATCCGCCGCATGCAGACCGATTCGCTACTGCGCCGCTTACGCTCTGCGTCGCCACAACCGGTCGGGCAGCGGCTCTCGCTCGGGCCGGCCGACCTGCGCATGTTCGGGGCCATCAACCGGCACGGTCCCCTGCCATCGACATACCTGCATCGATTTTCCGGGCACAAGGATCGCTCAGCGTTCGCGAACCGGCTCACCAAGCTCTATAACGGTACGGCGTTCTGCGCACCGCT
>NZ_JAVRBF010000586.1:0-292 GCF_032436805.1 Streptomyces sp. P17
GAATACGTCGGCTCGGACCCGCGCTTCATGTTTTGGACCAAGGAACTGTCGGGGCGGCCAAAGGCACGCATACCCAGTTGAGCCTGAGAAAGGCCCAACTCATTTCGGCGGGCCTCAACCAGGGAAAGCAGGTCATCAAGCGTTCTCATAGTGCAAAATTACACCATCTGGCGGCGGCGCCACAATAGCGGTTGATCTGTCTTTTCGACGGTGTATATTAACACCATGGATACGGTGGAAATTAACACTATGCTGACAAAAGACCAGCTGCTGCGCTTGGCGGATGCTTTTG
>NZ_JAVRBF010000587.1:0-291 GCF_032436805.1 Streptomyces sp. P17
CGATCAGCAGGGTTGGCCGCCCATCGAGCCGAGCTTCGATCCGATGAAAGAGATAGGCCAACACCGCCGGCGCGGCTGACGTGCCAATTAGGCCCTCGGTTTCAAACGCCTGAACGTCGGCCGCCCAGAGACGCTCGGCTTCGGCGTCGAGCAAGCGGCCATAGGGTCCGCCGAGGCAATAGGGCTGCAGCGCTCGCTTCAATGTGTGGGATTGCAGAAGGACCGACAGACCGGTCAGCGTCCTTTCGCCGACAGGTGCTGAAGCAAGCGAAGACAGGGCTGACCAGAGAT
>NZ_JAVRBF010000588.1:0-291 GCF_032436805.1 Streptomyces sp. P17
GTCGAGCCCTTCGACAAGCTGCAGGGCTGGCTCGACGAGCGCAGGGGCTAGCCACGAGGCTGGTCCATGCGTAGCCAGCAAAAACCACGCTTTTTGCTGGCGGCCGACGAAGTGAGGCGCCGCGCGAAATTTTTTCGCGCCAATAGAACAGCGCCTAGGCCACGGAGCGCAGCCCCGCCCAGGATCCCGCCTCGGGAATCGGGTCGCCCGAGAGCAGGGTGACCCCCGAATCCGGGGCCACGACGGTGCCGTCCGGGATCCTCGTGCCGACATCGACGATCACACGGCGAA
>NZ_JAVRBF010000589.1:0-291 GCF_032436805.1 Streptomyces sp. P17
TTTACGCCGCTGGTAGCACCGGTTTCAAAATCGTGTTCTATTTTTTTGCGGATGCTTTCACTTTCGGCATCTTTGGTAAACTGATTGACATCTAAACCTAATTCTTTTGCTGCTTCAAGGAGCATTTCATTACTTAATGAAGACTGATTGGCATAAATAAAATCGTGCATTTCCCAGTACTTGCCCTGCAAACCTGCCGCTTCTGCCGCGGCCGCTGCTCCTAAAGCCATCGGGTGCATATCTGCCAAAGGAAAATTCCTAAAGGTTACAGATAGGGCAGTTCCAAAATCG
>NZ_JAVRBF010000590.1:0-291 GCF_032436805.1 Streptomyces sp. P17
GTTTTGCTACATCTTGCGGACGCATAGTAATCCTAAATGTATTATTTCCCATCGGCTCAAACTCAGGTGAATCCGTTGGATTGACCGGAGATAGTTTTACATGAAGTACTTCTTGTAAAAAATCGTTGGGTATACTTTGTCCGTTTGTTATCACAATGTAAGCCATTTGTGAGTTTTCCGGTACATACGCAGGACTACCGTTGATGTATAAAATACTTTCTTTAAGGTAAACAGTATCTCCCGGCACAGCCGTACAGCGTTTGATATAGTTATCTGTTTTATCGCGAGGAT
>NZ_JAVRBF010000591.1:0-291 GCF_032436805.1 Streptomyces sp. P17
GCCAAGAAGGGCTGGAAGGTTCTCGGCTTCGATGACGAGGAAATCGCACTGATTACCGCGTAAACTCCCCACTAGCAACCCCGATCTTACGACCGGGGTTGCATTACTTAAGAAATTAGGAACATAATATGACCACTAATAGTCGAGTAAAATCCGCACTGACCCCGGACTTCCACAGCAAGGCTGCATATGTTGGCCGCATTACCCAGCGTGAAACATTCGTGGTTCACGATGAGGACGGAAATCCAATTCAGGTGGAGAGAGATGTTCTCATCTCATGGTCGTCTATCG
>NZ_JAVRBF010000592.1:0-291 GCF_032436805.1 Streptomyces sp. P17
GCAAAATCAAGTGAGTCTTGGTAGCTTTCAATTCTTTCCATCACTTCTTGAGGACTAATCAGATCGATTTTATTGAGCACCAAAAAGATAGGCGCTTTAATTCCTCTTAATTTTTCTATAATAAAGTTATCTCCAGGTCCTCTTTTTTCATTGGCATTGACCATAAACAAGACAGCATCTACTTCTCTAAGGGCTGAATAAGCACTCTCCACCATAAACTCACCCAATTCATGTTTAGGTTTATGAATTCCCGGTGTATCTAGGAATACAATTTGAGAATCTGGTGTCGTG
>NZ_JAVRBF010000593.1:0-290 GCF_032436805.1 Streptomyces sp. P17
GAACCAGCTACTCATTTGATATATACGGAGATCTTTGCCATTGGCGATCTCATAAGCTGTGCGCTCTAAGTAGGAACGGCGCATAGCCAGTTGTCCGAAAAAGTCACGGGAACCATCTTCCGCCTTGCGAACGTATTGCAAGGTGAAATACAGCAAAGCCCCTACGATAAGGGCCACCAAAAAAGGTAATGGTGAAAAAAGGGAGATGGTCAGTGCAAAAACGGCTAAGTTAAGACAGCCTTTCACGACATCTAATGTATGGTAGAAAAAGGCTTCCCCTCCTGATGAAT
>NZ_JAVRBF010000594.1:0-290 GCF_032436805.1 Streptomyces sp. P17
GAAAAATATGACCCATTAAAGAAAAAAATACAGAATTTAATAATTAGTCGTAAATCAGAAATATTAAAGAGAATTGACGAAATAATAAGAGAGACTATAAATGGTGACAAACATCCACATCTAAAACATCGTCATCATTCTCAACATCCGCAATCTCTTTTTCGACTGAAGTAATTTCTTTTAGAATATCTTTTTGAAAATCTTCTGTTTGTTTTTGAAAGTTCTCTGTTTTCTTTTCAAAATCCTCAACAATTTTTTTAAAATCATTTAATGAATCCTGTTTTAGATGT
>NZ_JAVRBF010000595.1:0-290 GCF_032436805.1 Streptomyces sp. P17
GACTTATATTGACATTTTAAGGATGCTCTGTGGCTCTTGAGCAATCGCTTTCGATTCCTTTGCCTGCCGTGCAGGAGTATCTGGCCGACACCAACCCCTGGTGGCGCGCCGGCAAGGGTATTGATGCGGACATGCGCGCCTGGCCGCGCCGCGCCTACTTTCAGCTCTTTTTGCGACTGGTGCAGGCGCGCGAGGTGCGGCGCGCGGTGGTGGTGATCGGCCCGCGCCGGGTCGGCAAGACGGTGATGCTGCACCAGGCCATTCAAAGCCTGATCGACACCGGCGTGGCG
>NZ_JAVRBF010000596.1:0-290 GCF_032436805.1 Streptomyces sp. P17
GGTCAGGCGCGGGGAGTGCCTGACCGGGCCACTTCGCGTGCCGCGCCAACGGAGAGATCATCGCGAGCCAGGTACCGGAAGGCGAAGCGCCTTCTGCGTCTTCACCGACAAGACGCTGATGGCGATCGCCGAGTCGAGCCCCCCTCGCCGTCTGTCAACACTGTCGGGGGGCGCTGAGGGTTCAGCGCTGAGGATTCAGGGGCGCTGAGGATTCAGGGGCGCTGAGGATTCAGCGCTGAGGCTGGCCTTGATGCTGATCACTGGGCTCGCCTCCTCTCGGCGTCTTGGGG
>NZ_JAVRBF010000207.1:0-877 GCF_032436805.1 Streptomyces sp. P17
GCGATGCCGGCGGTGTGGATGACGGCGGTGAGGGGGTGGGTGTGGGGGATGGTGGCGAGGGTGGTGGCGAGGGTGTGGGGGTTGGTGGTGTCGCAGGCGGTGATGGTGACGGTGGGTGCGCCGAGTTCGAGGAGTTCTTGGTGGAGGGTGTGGGCGTTGGGGTGGTGGGGGCCTTGGCGGGAGATGAGGTGGAGGTGGTGGTGTTGGCGGGCGTGCCAGCGGGCGATGTGGCTGCCGAGGGCTCCGGTTCCGCCGGTGATGAGGATGGTGCCGTTGGGGTTGAGGGGGGTGGGGTTGGTGGGGGTGGGGTGGGTGAGGGGGGTGTGGGTGAGGCGGCGGGTGTGGATGGTGTCGCGGAGGGCGAGTTGGTCTTCGGTGGGGTGGGTGAGGGCGGTGGCGAGGTGGGTGGGGGTGGTGGGGTGCCAGGTGGTGGGGAGGTCGATGAGGGTGGTGGTGCGGTGGGGTGTTTCGAGGGCGGCGACGCGGGCGAGTCCCCAGGTGTGGGCTTGGGTGGGGTGGGTGAGGGGTTGGTGGGGGTGGGTGGTGACGGCGTGGGTGGTGAGGTGGTGCAGGGGGGTGGTGGGCAGGTGGGTGTCGAGGGTTTGGATGAGGTGGATGGTGGTGGCGAGTCCGGTGGGGACGGCGGGGTGTGTGGGGTGGGGGGTCTCGTCCAGGGCGAGGAGGGAGATGATGCCTGTGGGGGGTTCGGTGGTGTGGGCGGTGAGCTGTTGGGTGAAGTCTTCGGTGAGGAGGTGGGGGTGGCCGCCGTGGTCGGTGATGGTCTGCAGGCAGTTGGTGGTGTGTTCGTGGTCGGTGTGTGAGGCGGGCGCGATGACCAGCCATTTCCCCGACAGGTCCGGCTGCTCCGCAGAAACCT
>NZ_JAVRBF010000597.1:0-290 GCF_032436805.1 Streptomyces sp. P17
GTTGCGGAATATGTTCACAGCCTTGGCGGCGGCGAATAAGCCGGCCCTTGGCAAGATTTCCGGGGGGGCGACCCCTCGGAAGGGTGCCGGCTCCCCGTCCTGTTCGCGCGTTTCCTGGGGGGCCGGCGCATCCATTTATACTCAAAGCCCCGGCAGATGCACGGGGTCCTGGTGTTTGAGGCGACGCACTGTGGCCCTGACCCAACATGGGGCCGGCGGGCCGCCGGGCAAAAAGCGCGACACCTGCGACATTCCGCCCCTTATGACTGATCGGGAAAACGGAATATATG
>NZ_JAVRBF010000598.1:0-290 GCF_032436805.1 Streptomyces sp. P17
GTCGGTGTTCTCTCCCGATGACACGCGAACCCTCGCGGCCATGTGTCCCGGCAGTGGTCGTGGCGTCGGTCCCGTCGGTTCGTTCCCGCCCCCCGATGGGGCCTATCGGAATCTGTGGCCGTGAGCTGGGTCGGTGAGGTGGAGTCGGTCCGGGTCGTGGGTGGCGACACGTTCCATGCGGCCGTGTCCGAGCGTGCGGTCAGCGAGCAGGCCGGTCGTCCTGGCGAGACGGGTCAGCGCGTCATGCTGGCTGTCTATCCGGCGCGCCGTATCGACCCTCCCACCCGGCT
>NZ_JAVRBF010000599.1:0-290 GCF_032436805.1 Streptomyces sp. P17
GTGGACGATTGCCTCTTGAAGGCCCTCCTCGCCGCCGAACCGCTGGATAGCCTGGAGCTTCGCCGCCGAGTTGTAGCGCTGCGGGAAGTAAGTCGAGAAGTGCCGGGTGTCCTCCAGCAGGGCCTTAGCCCGAAGGTCCCCGAACTGAGCCGGATTGCTGATGTAGTCCCACTTCTGGTTCATGTGGGACCGCAGCTCTTCCAGTAGCTTCATCTCTGCTGGCGTCAGCTTACCCGGCTGCTGGGCCTCCAGGGCCTCCACCACACGGCGGCTTATGGCCTCCCTCTTGG
>NZ_JAVRBF010000600.1:0-290 GCF_032436805.1 Streptomyces sp. P17
AAAGACCGTCAATCTTCGACGGCTCACCGGTTCTCAGACCGATGTTGTTTCCAGCTTTGTAAAGATCGCGAAGATTGTCTTCGTTATAGCGCGGAGCGGAAGACCACTTGCTATCGACCGGCATCTTGTCGCGAGGGACAAGCCAATGAAGTGCAGCGCCTGCCTCAATCAGAGGGCGAACGGCTGACAGCACATCGTTAAATGTGAGTGAATTGCCCATCGAAATCTCTTATAATATCAGGAATTTAGCATGAAAGAAGCAAGGTCTTCCACCTTGATCAAACCCTTCT
>NZ_JAVRBF010000056.1:0-60271 GCF_032436805.1 Streptomyces sp. P17
TCTTTGGCCGGTGCGGCGAGGGTGCGTGCCGGGCGCCGTGGGTGCTGTGCGGGACTTTCAAAACACCCCCTAGCTAGGGCCTGTCCTAGCCCGCGTAGAACAGCTCGTCCACCACGCCACGGGCCCGGCGTGCCGTGCGGCGGTAGTCGTCGAGCATGTCGCCGACGCGGCCGGGGGCGTAGCCGAGGTAGCGGCCGACCGCGGCGAGTTCGCGGGCGTCGGAGGGGAAGGTGTCGCCGGCGCGGCCGCGGACCAGCATCACGGCGTTGCGCACTCGCGTGGCGAGGACCCACGCCTCGTCGAGGATTGCCGCGTCCTGCTCCGGGATCAGCCCGGCAGCGGCCGCCGCGGACAGTGCCGCCCGGGTCCGCGTGGTGCGCAGGCCCGGCTCGGCGGCGCCGTGGCGCAGCTGGAGGAGCTGGACCGTCCATTCGACGTCGGAGAGGCCGCCGGGGCCGAGCTTGGTGTGGAGTTTGGGGTCGGCGCCGCGCGGGAGGCGCTCGGATTCCATCCGGGCCTTCAGGCGGCGGATCTCGCGGACCGCGTCGTCGGGGAGACCGGCCGACGGGTAGCGCAGGGGGTCGATCAGCTCGACGAAACGGCGGCCCAGCTCCTCGTCCCCGGCGACCGGCTCGGCCCGCAGCAGCGCCTGGGACTCCCAGCCCAGGGACCAGCGGCGGTAGTAGGCCTCGTAGGACTTCAGCGTGCGCACCAGCGGGCCCGACTTGCCCTCGGGGCGCAGGTCGGCGTCGATCAGCAGGGGCGGGTCGGCGCTCGGGATCTGGAGCAGGCGGCGCATTTCGGAGACGACGCGGTTGGCGGCCTGGGCGGCCTCGTGCTCGTCGACGCCGTCGCGGGGTTCGTGGACGAACAGGACGTCCGCGTCGGAGCCGTAGCCGAGCTCGTGGCCGCCGAAGCGGCCCATGCCGATGATCGCGAACCGGGTGGGCAGGGTGTCGCCCCAGCCCTCGCGGACGACCGCGCGCAGGGTGCCGGCCAGCGTCGCCGCGGTCAGGTCCGAGACGGCGCCGCCGACCCGGTCCACGAGGGCGCCCTGGTCGGCCTCGGCGGGCTGGGCCTCGGTGCCGTAGGAGCCGACGATGTCGGCGGCTGCCGTACGGAACAGCTCGCGGCGGCGTACGCCACGGGCCGCGGTGACCGCCTGGGCGCCGCCGTCGGCGCGGCCGACCGCGGCGAGGATCTCCTGTTCCAGGTGGGCACGGGGGCGGGGTTCGAGGCCGCCGCCGTCACCGTCGCCGAGCAGGGCCACCGCCTCGGGAGCGCGCATGAGGAGGTCGGGGGCGAGGCGCCCGGCGGACAGGACGCGGGCGAGGTTCTCCGCCGCCGCGCCCTCGTCCCTGAGCAGCCGCAGATACCAAGGGGTCTTGCCGAGGGCGTCGGAGACCTTGCGGAAGTTGAGCAGGCCCGCGTCGGGGTCGGCGGAGTCGGCGAACCAGCCCAACAGGACGGGCAGCAGAGTGCGTTGGATGGCGGCCTTGCGGGTGACGCCGGAGGCGAGTGCCTCCAGGTGGCGCAGGGCGGCGGCGGGGTCGCCGTAGCCGAGCGCGACGAGCCGTTCGCGAGCCGCCTCGCTGCTCAACCGGGCCTCGCCAGGGGCGAGTTGGGCGACCGCGTCGAGCAGCGGCCGGTAGAAGAGCTTCTCGTGCAGGCGGCGTACGACGGAGGCGTGCCGCCGCCACTCGCGGTTGAGGTCGGCCACCGGGTCGCTGCGCAGCCCGAGCGAGCGGCCGATGCGGCGCAGATCGGCCTCGTCCTCGGGGACGAGGTGGGTCCTGCGCAGCCGGTAGAGCTGGATACGGTGCTCCATGGAGCGCAGGAAGCGGTAGGCGGCGTCCAGTTGGGCGGCATCGTCACGGCCGACGTAGCCGCCCGCGGCGAGAGCCTTCAGGGCGGCCAGGGTGGTGCCGCTGCGCAGTGAGACATCGGCCCGTCCGTGCACCAACTGCAGGAGCTGTACGGCGAATTCGACGTCCCTCAGGCCGCCGGGGCCGAGCTTGAGCTGGCGGTCGAGTTCGGCGACGGGGATGTTCTCCACCACCCGGCGCCGCATCTTCTGCACGTCGGCGACGAAGTTCTCGCGCTCGGCGGCCTTCCAGACCAGGGGTTCGAGGGCGGCGACGTACTCCTCGCCGAGCTCGATGTCACCGGCCACCGGGCGGGCCTTGAGCAGCGCCTGGAACTCCCAGGTCTTCGCCCAGCGCTGGTAGTAGGCGAGGTGGCTGGAGAGCGTGCGCACCAGCGGGCCGTTTCTGCCCTCGGGACGCAGATTGGCGTCGACGGGCCAGATCGAGCCCTCGACGGTGGTCTCCGAGCAGATCCGCATCATGTGCGAGGCGAGCTTGGTGGCCGCTCTGAGGGCCTTGCCCTCGTCGGCGCCCTCCGCCGCCTCGCCGACGAAGATGACGTCGACGTCGGAGACGTAATTCAGTTCATGGCCCCCGCACTTGCCCATCGCGATCACCGCGAGCCGGCACGCGGCGGCGTCGTCGGGCGCGGCGGCGCCGGCGATGGCGAGTGCGGCGCGCAGAGTCGCGGTGGCGAGGTCGGCGAGTTCGGCGGCGGACTCGCCGACATCGGTGGTGCCGCACACGTCACGGGCGGCGATGGACAGCAGACAGCGCCGGTAGGCGACGCGCAGCGAGACGGGGTCGGTGGCCTCGGCCAGGCCGCGCTCGAACTCGGCGACGCCGGGGTGCAGATCCCGGGGCTCGTAGGTGACCAGGGCCCGCCAGTCGTCGGAGTGCCTGGCGAGGTGTTCGGCGAGCGCGGCGGAGGCGCCGAGCACGCCGAGGAGGCGGTCGCGCAGCGGCTTGGCGGCTATCACTGTGTCCAGCAGCTCCCGGCCGTGCTGCGCCTCGAGGAGCCGTACGAGACCGTGCAGGGCGAGATCCGGGTCGGCGGTGGCACCGAGGGCCTCCAGCAGCACCGGGTCATCGCGTACGGGCGCCAGTTCCGGGGCGTCCAGCAGCCGCTCGGCGGCGCTCGGATCGGTGAAGCCGTGCCGCAGCAGCCGCGTGAAGGTACTGCTCCTGCGCCCCGGCGCCGTCATCCTCGGCCTCCCGTCCGATCAAGGTCGTACGCGGTCGAGCGTAACCGCTGCGCTGGGCTTTGGCGGGATGCCTGCGGCGGCCTCTGCGGTGCTTGGGGGTACGCGTAGCGCCTGCTGCCGGTTGGTGGGCCGGGGCCGCGCCGGGGTGTCCGTCCTCGGTCCGGCGGCTCTGCTGCTCGGTCAGGCGCCGGTGCCGGACGCCGGACGCTGCGGGCGGACACCCCCCGACACGTCCCCTTCCCGCCGTACGCGGCTGCGGCGGGACTGGGTACGCCCGTATCTGCGCGACGCAGGGCAGCATCACTCAGCCCGTCCGGCGTTTGAGGAGGCCCCTTCACGGCCGAAACGGGGGTCTGGGGCACCGGCCCCCAGCGACGCCGGTGGCCTGAAAGTAGCGGAACCTGCTCCTCGCGTGGCGCAGAGCATCGTTTTCCGCTTCGGTAAGGGTGAGCCGTTCAGCCAGACCCGTTGGCGATTCTCCAGGGAGGAATAGCGATGGACTTCACCCTTGAAGTGATCCCGCTGCCCGTGAGCGACATCGACCGAGCCAGGGACTTCTACCGTGACAAGGTCGGTTTCCACGTCGACATCGACCAGGAGGTCATGCCCGGGATGCGGATCGTCCAGCTGACGCCGCCCGGCTCCGGCTGTTCGATCGCGCTGGGCGACAGCATCTGGGATCTGACCAAGGGCGAGACCAAGCCGGAGCCCGGCTCCTACCAGGGTCTCCAGCTGTGCGTGGCGGACATCAAGGCGGCGCACGCGGAGCTGGTGGAGCGGGGCCTGGAGGTGTCGGACCCGGTCCAGTACTCGCCGGACGACGGCGCGACGTTCATGTACTTCACGGACCCCGACGGCAACGGCTGGTCGATCCAGGAGTACCGCGTCAGGGCCGGCAAGCCCCTGCACAAGCATCTGTCGGACGAGGCCGCTCAGCCGTCGTAGCGCACGGAGGGGGCGGCCCGCCCGGGCCGTCTCCGCTGGTTTTCCCGTGATTCCGGGTTGGTCAGTTGTGTCCTCCAGGGGCGTGGCCCGCGGGGTTCCGGTTCTCCGTCTCCTGTTCGAGCCCGCCGCCCTTACAAGTCGGCTGCCGGCCGAGCGTTCCGGACTGTCGCCTCTTGCCGGCTCACGTTTCTCTCCAGAATCACCTGAGTCGGGATATATAAGGCAATTGACATGAAAAGCCCCACACCCTACGTCAGGATGTGGGGCTGCGCGAGTCGGGCAGGCGGCTACAGCACAGGCAGGTTCTTCCGCAGCTCAAAGGCCGTGACCTCGGAGCGGTACTCCTCCCACTCCTGGCGCTTGTTGCGCAGGAAGAAGTCGAAGACGTGCTCGCCGAGCGTCTCGGCGACCAGGTCGCTGCGTTCCATGAGGGTCAGGGCCTCGCCGAGGTTCTGCGGGAGCGGCTCGATGCCCATCGCGCGGCGCTCGGCGTCGGAGAGGGCCCAGACGTCGTCCTCGGCGCCCGGAGGGAGCTCGTAGCCCTCCTCGATGCCCTTGAGTCCGGCGGCGAGCAGCACCGCGTACGCCAGGTACGGGTTGGCGCCGGAGTCCAGGGAGCGGACCTCCACGCGCGCGGAGCCGGTCTTGCCGGGCTTGTACATCGGGACGCGGACGAGCGCGCTGCGGTTGTTGTGGCCCCAGCAGATGTACGACGGCGCCTCGCCGCCCGCGCCCGCCGTCCGCTCGGAGCCGCCCCAGATGCGCTTGTAGGAGTTCACCCACTGGTTGGTGACGGCGGAGATCTCCGCGGCGTGCTTCAGCAGGCCCGCGATGAAGGAGCGGCCGACCTTGGAGAGCTGGTACTCGGAGCCCGACTCGTAGAACGCGTTCCGGTCGCCCTCGAAGAGCGAGAGGTGGGTGTGCATACCGCTGCCCGGGTGCTCCGAGTACGGCTTCGGCATGAACGTCGCCTGCACGCCCTGCTCCAGCGCCACCTGCTTCATGACCAGGCGGAAGGTCATGATGTTGTCCGCGGTCGACAGCGCGTCGGCGTAGCGCAGGTCGATCTCCTGCTGGCCCGGCGCGCCCTCGTGGTGGGAGAACTCCACCGAGATGCCCATCGACTCCAGCATGGTGATCGCCTGGCGGCGGAAGTCCATGCCGACATTGGTCGGGGTGTGGTCGAAGTAGCCGGAGTTGTCGGCCGGGATGGGGCGGGAGCCGTCGAGGGGGCGGTCCTTCAGCAGGAAGAACTCGATCTCGGGGTGGGTGTAGAAGGTGAAGCCCAGGTCCGAGGTGCGGGCGAGGGCACGCTTGAGGACATAGCGCGGGTCCGCGAAGGACGGGGAGCCGTCCGGCATCAGGATGTCGCAGAACATCCGGGCGGTGCCGGGGGTCTCCGCGCGCCAGGGCAGGACCTGGAAGGTGGAGGGGTCCGGCTTGGCGATCATGTCGGACTCGTAGACCCGGGCGAAGCCCTCGATGGCCGAGCCGTCGAAGCCGATGCCCTCGTCGAAGGCCTGTTCAAGCTCGGCCGGGGCCACGGCGACGGACTTGAGGAAGCCCAGCACGTCCGTGAACCACAGGCGTACGAACCGGATGTCGCGCTCCTCCAACGTACGGAGCACGAACTCCTGCTGCTTGTCCATCTTCCGCTTCCCCATCCTTGCTGGTCAGGCCGACTGTCCCGCGCAGTGCGGTAAGTCGGTCGGGCACCTGAGCATCACACCACAACACCGTTTCGCGCGCGTTGCCGACCTTGATCGGCAAGCCGACCTCGGCCTGAACGCCCGGCGCACCGCGGGTGTACCGCTCTGCCGCCCATCTTGCCTGCTCGGGCTGACATCCGTAATGCCCGGCCGCCGTCGGCTGCCTCGACCGCACCCCCGGGTTAATTGGTATCTGAGATGCGAGTTTTAATGGCGGCTGCCCGTCGAGCCGAGAGCCGAAGGAGTTCCTCGATGCTGTCCGAACAGTCCGCCGCCACCGTCCGAGCCACCCTCCCCGCCGTGGGCGCCGCCCTGGACGAGATCACCGAGCGCTTCTACGCGGGCCTGTTCGCCGCCCGCCCCGACCTGTTGCGCGACCTCTTCAACCGCGGCAACCAGGCGTCCGGCACCCAGCGCCGGGCCCTGGCCGGTTCCATCGCCGCCTTCGCCACGTACCTGGTCGAGCACCCGGACGAGCGGCCCGACGCCATGCTCGCCCGCATCACCCACAAGCACGCCTCCCTGGGCGTGGCGCCCGAGCAGTACGCGCTCGTCCACGAGCACCTGTTCGCCGCCATCGCCGACGTCCTCGGCGGGGCCGTCACCCCCGAGGTCGCGGCCGCCTGGGACGAGGTCTACTGGCTGATGGCTCTCGCGCTCATCGCCATGGAGAAGCGGCTGTACGAGGACTCCCGCGAGCCCGGCCGGCGGCAGTGGGAGGTGGTGGAACGCGTCCAGGAGACGCCCGACGTCATCACCCTCCGGCTGCGCCCGCTGGACGGCGGCCCGGTCGCCGACTTCCGCGCCGGCGAGTACGTCTCCGTACGCGTCGAACTCCCGGACGGCGCCCGGCAGATACGGCAGTACAGCCTGTCCGGCGCGCCGGGTTCGACGCTGCGCCAGATCAGTGTGAAGCGGGAGTCCGGGGGCGAGGTCTCCGCCCACCTGCACGCGCGCGTGCACGAGGGAAGCATCCTTGAGCTGTCCGCCCCCTGCGGCGACCTGACCCTGGACGAGGTGACGGACCGGCCCCTCCTGCTCGCCTCCGCCGGAATCGGCGTGACCCCGATGATCGCCATGCTGGCCCAGCTCGCCCAGGACGGCCATGCCTGGCGGGTCACGGTCGTCCACGCCGACCGCTCCCCCACCACCCACGCCCTGCGCACCGACCAGGAGACCTACGCGACCAAACTCCCGGACTCGAAGCTCCACTTCTGGTACGAGGAGGGCGCCCCCGAAGGCACCCGCGCGGGCCGGGTCGACCTCACGGAGATCCCCGTAGCACCAGGCACGCGCGCGTACCTGTGCGGCCCGCTCCCCTTCATGCGGGCGGTGCGGGCACAGTTGCTCGGGAAGGGCGTGGCGGCGGCCGACATCCGCTACGAGGTGTTCGGGCCCGACCTCTGGCTCACGCGGGAGAGCTAGGCCGCCCGATCTCCAGCAGCAGCGGTCCCGTGGGCGCGGCGACCATGTCCCCCACCGTCAGCGGGTCCAGCGAGGCGAAGAACGCCTCCTGGGCCCGGCGCAGGGCGCCGCGCAGGCGGCAGGCGGAGTGCAGGGGGCAGGGGGTGGTGCCCTCGCAGTCGACCACGTCCCCGTCGCCCTCGAAGGAGCGGACCACGGCGCCCACCGACGCCGTACGGCCCTCCTCGGTGAGCGCCAGGCCGCCGCCCCGGCCCCGGCGGGCATCGACCAGGCCTTGGTGCTGGAGTTCGGCGACGACCTTCGCGGCGTGCGTGTACGGCATGTCCATGTCCGCGGCAACCTCGCGCGTGGTGGGAGTGGAGCCGTCGGCGACGGCGAGTCGCATGAGGACCCGCAGGGCGAGGTCGGTGGAGCGCAGCAGCCGCATATCAGCAGCGTAGATAATGCGCATCTGCGCTTCAAATTATCGCCGCCCCGCGCCGAGCACCTGTCGGGTGCCAGAAGTCGCCGATCATGCTGTCGGCGTGGGGCGCGCAGCGCACGGTGACGGGGGCGAGCGACCCGAACCTCGACACGTTCTTCGAGAAGTACGTCCAGGGCGAGCAGACGCCCGAGCCGGGCGCCACGTGCACGGGCGGTAAGGCGCAGTGAGGAAGCACGTCGGCTGGATCGCGGGGACCGCGGCGGCGGTGCCCGTCGCGGCCGGCGCGATCACGTACACCGTGGCCGAGGGCGGGGGCTCGGACGCGGCCCCCGCCGCCGGCTCCGCCGACGCGGGGTTCGCGCGGGACATGGCGGTGCACCACCAGCAGGCCGTGGAGCTGTCGTACATCGTGCGCGACCGCACGGACGACGAAGAGGTGCGGCGCCTGGCGTACGACATCGCGCAGACGCAGGCCAACCAGCGCGGGATGCTGCTGGGCTGGCTCGATCTGTGGGAGCTGCCGAAGGTGTCGTCGGACCCGCCGATGACCTGGATGGACAGGGGCTCCATGGCCTCCGGCGAGGACGGCGCGCTGATGCCCGGCATGGCGACGAGCACCGAGATGAAGAAGCTGGAGAGCCTGAGCGGCGAGCAGGCGGAGGTGTTCTTCCTCCAGCTCATGACCGACCACCCACAAGGGCGGCATCCACATGGCCGAGGCCTGTGTGAAGCGCTGCGAGGTCAAGGTGGAGAAGCGGCTCTCGCAGACCGTGGTCAACGGTCTGGAGTCGGAGATCCAGTTGATGGCGGGGATGCTCAAGGACCGGGGCGCGAAGGCCCGGCCGTAGGGCCTGTCCGGCGGATCATGCCGGCGTGGCGGGGTCTGGCACGCACTCCCCCAGAGGGGGGACCCCCAGAGGGGGGGACCCCCAGCCGCGTTGTCGTCACTCGCCGACGCTCCGGTCGACTCCCTCCTCCGCCTTGCAGCTGCACGCACCAGACCCCGCTCGGCCCCGCTGACATGCACCGTTCTCGCAGCCGGCCTGATCCGCCGGACAGGCCCTAGGGGGTGTTTTGAAAGTCCTGTGCGGTGCCCGCGGTGTTCGGTGCGTGCCCTCGGCGTGCCGGACGAAGGCCCTCGTACTGGACGTACTTGGGTCTTTGGCCGGTGCGGCGAGGGTGCGTGCCGGGCGCCGTGGGTGCTGTGCGGGACTTTCAAAACACCCCCTAGCGCGGGGTGGGCTGGCCCACACCCCCTCACCACCCCATCGCGTCGCTCTGACGATTACACTGGGCGCGTGCCTCAACTTCGCCTCGCCCTGAACCAGATCGACTCACGGGTCGGTGACCTCGCCGGCAACACCGAGACGATCGTCCGCTGGACCCGGCACTCCGCCGAGCAGGGAGCGCATCTCGTGGTGTTCCCCGAGATGGCGCTGACCGGGTATCCCGTCGAGGACCTGGCCCTCAGGTCCTCCTTCGTGGAGGCCTCCCGCGCGGCCCTGCGCGAGCTGGCCGCCCGGCTCGCCGAGGAGGGCTTCGGGGAGCTGCCGGTCGTCGTCGGCTACCTCGACCGCTCCGAGACGGCCCAGCCGAAGTACGGCCAGCCGGCCGGCGCCCCGAGGAACGCGGGGGCCGTGCTGCACCGCGGCGAGGTGGTGCTGACGTACGCCAAGCACCATCTCCCCAACTACGGCGTCTTCGACGAGTTCCGCTACTTCGTGCCCGGCGACACCATGCCGGTGGTGCGCGTGCACGGCGTGGACGTGGCCCTCGCCATCTGCGAGGACCTGTGGCAGGACGGCGGCCGGGTGCCGGCGGCGCGTTCGGCCGGGGCCGGGCTGCTGGTCTCGATCAACGCCTCGCCGTACGAGCGCAACAAGGACGACACCCGCCTCGAACTGGTCCGCAAGCGCGCCCAGGAGGCGGGCTGCACCACCGCCTACCTCGCCATGATCGGCGGTCAGGACGAGCTGGTCTTCGACGGCGACTCGATCGTGGTCGACGCGAGCGGCGAAGTGATCGCGCGGGCACCGCAGTTCGCGGAGGGCTGTGTGGTCCTGGACCTCGACCTGCCGGCGGCGCGGACGGACGCTCCGACGGGAGTGGTGGACGACGGACTGCGCATCGACCGCGTGATCCTCTCCGAGGACCCGGTCCCCGCGTACGAGCCGGAGCTCGCGGGCGGTTACGCCGACCGCCTGGACGACGACGAGGAGGTCTACTCGGCGCTGGTCGTGGGCCTGCGGGCGTACGTCGCCAAGAACGGCTTCCGGTCGGTCCTGATCGGCCTGTCCGGCGGCATCGACTCGGCGCTGGTCGCGGCCATCGCGTGCGACGCGGTGGGCGCGCAGAACGTGTACGGCGTCTCGATGCCGTCGAAGTACTCCTCCGAGCACTCCAAGGGCGACGCGGCGGAACTGGCGCGGCGGACGGGCCTGAACTTCCGGACGGTTCCGATCGAGCCGATGTTCGACGCGTACATGGCGTCGACAGAGCTCACGGGCCTGGCGGAGGAGAACCTCCAGTCCCGCCTGCGCGGCACCCTGCTGATGGCGATCTCCAACCAGGAGGGCCATATCGTCCTCGCCCCCGGCAACAAGTCGGAGCTGGCGGTGGGCTATTCGACGCTGTACGGCGACTCGGTGGGCGCGTACGGGCCGATCAAGGACGTCTACAAGACGTCGATCTTCCGCCTCGCCGAGTGGCGCAACCGAGCGGCGGCGGAGCGCGGCCAGACGCCGCCGATCCCCGAGAACTCGATCAGCAAGCCCCCGAGCGCGGAACTCCGCCCGGGCCAGGTGGACACGGACTCCCTCCCCGACTACCCGGTTCTGGACGCGATCCTGGAGCGCTATGTCGACCGCGACGAGGGCGCCGACGTCATCGTGGCAGCGGGCTTCGACCCGGCCCTGGTCACCAAGACCCTCCGCATGGTCGACACGGCCGAGTACAAGCGCCGCCAGTACCCGCCGGGCACGAAGATCTCCCCGAAGGGCTTCGGCAAGGACCGGCGGCTGCCGATCACCAACGGGTGGCGGGAGACGGCGTAGTGGCGCTTCGTCACGTCATGTGATCCCGCCTCCCGTTCGGCCCCGGGGTGACTACGATCGCGACCATGGCGCTGATCATGAGTGACGTGGACCGGTTCGAGGCTGCCCGGCCCCGGCTGGAGGCCATTGCCTCGATGCGCTCGGTCTCCCGCCCGGACGTGTACGCCGTGGGCGACGCCGCGCTGGCGATCGGCCCCGAGGACAAGCCCCTGCGCATGTCCTGGGCCTCGGGCGTCCCCATGGCCTGGCAGGCCGCCGACGCCATCGCCGCCCGTCTTCGCCGGCACCAAGGTCCCCAGCGTCTCCATCCGCTACTTCCAGCAGTGCATCTCGCTCGGCCGCAAGGAGGGCCTGATCCAGTTCGTCACAGCCGACGACCGAGCGGTCGACCGGGCCCTGACGGGCCGTGGCCGCCCTCTACAAGGAACTGACGCGTAAATACGAACCGGCGCGGGCAAAAGTGCAGGTAGCTGACCTCGCCTCCTGCGCTGCCACCCCGCGGCGCCGTGTTGATCAAGGGCTACGGGGCATCCGCCCTGCCCATTTACCCGCCCCACGGCGGGCGGCGAAGCCGCCCTGGGTCGCTGATCTGCAAGGGCGCGGCCTGGGGCGTCGCCAACCCGACGGCAGGCATGCCGTCCCGGCGCCGACGTGTCGTACGGCAGGACATCCGCAACCGTGCACGGGCGCAGGCGGCGGCCTGACCTCGCCCACCACGGCAGCAGCCCGCCGACGGGGGAAATCGGCGGGCTGCCTCTGTGCCGCTGTGGCTCTAGTGGACGGAGTGCTCCTCCAGCGGGAACGTCCCGCCGACGACGTCCTCCGCGAACGCCTTCGCCGCGTTGCCCATGACCTCGCGCAGGTCGGCGTACTGCTTGACGAACTTGGGGACCCGGCCGCCGGTCAGGCCCATCATGTCCGTCCAGACCAGGACCTGGGCGTCCGTCTCGGCGCCCGCGCCGATGCCGACCGTCGGGATGTGCAGGACCCGGGTGACCTCGGCCGCGAGTTCCGCGGGGACCAGTTCCAGGACGACCGCGAAGGCGCCCGCGTCCTGGACGGCCTTGGCGTCGCGCAGCAGCTGTGCCGCCGCCTCCTCGCCGCGGCCCTGGACGCGGTAGCCCATGGCGTTGACGGACTGCGGGGTCAGGCCGATGTGGGCCATCACCGGGATGCCGGACTCGACCAGCAGCTCGATCTGGCGGTGCGAGCGCTCGCCGCCCTCCAGCTTCACCGCGCCGACGCCCGCCTCCTTCACCAGCCGCGTCGCCGAGCGCAGCGCGTGCACCGGGCCTTCTTGGTACGACCCGAAGGGCAGGTCGCCGACGATCAGGGCGCGCGAGGTGCCCCGTACGACGGCGGCCGACAGCATGGTCATCTCGTCGAGCGTGACGGGCACGGTGGTGTCGTACCCGAGGTGGCAGTTGCCCGCCGAGTCCCCGACGAGCATGACCGGGATCCCGGCCTCGTCGAAGACGGACGCGGTCATCGCGTCGTAGGCGGTGAGCATGGGCCACTTCTCGCCCCGCTCCTTGGCGGCGGCGATGTCCCGAACGGTGATGCGGCGGGTGCCCTTCCCCCCGTACAGCGCTTTGCTGCCGCCGGAAGGCGTGTTCTGGGCAGCCGAAAGCTGCGTCATGGCAACGGCTCCTTACGTCATCTCGTGGCGCCCTGACGGCGTCCCCGGATCCCCTCCATGGTGGCACCTCGTGCCAGACGCGGCTAGGGGGACCCCGGTCACGCTCGACCCGCGTAAGAGCCGAGTAAGAGACTTACGATACGACACGGGCCCGTATCGTAAGTCTCCTAGTCTGGACGGCATGACTACTTCCGCTCCCCCCGTACCCCGGATACCGGAAGCGGTGCACCGCCGCCGCTGGGCCATCCTCGGCGTGCTCATGCTGAGTCTGCTGATCGTGGTGCTGGACAACTCGATCCTGAACGTCGCCGTCAAGACGATCTCGACCCCGGCCCCGACCGGCCTCGGCGCCACCCAGAGCGAGCTGGAGTGGGCGATCAACGCCTACACCCTCGTCTTCGCGGGCCTGCTGTTCAGCGCGGGGCTGCTGGGTGACCGGCTCGGGCGCAAGAAGGTCCTCCTCGGCGGCCTCGTCGTCTTCGGCGCCGGCTCCGCGCTCGCCGCCTTCGCCGGATCGCCGGGCGAGCTCATCGGCTTCCGCGCGGTGATGGGCCTCGGCGCCGCCTTCGTCATGCCGGCCACCCTCGCCGTCCTCATGAACGTCTTCGAGCGCGACGAGCAGCCCAAGGCCATCGGCATCTGGGCCGGCGGCGTCGGCCTCGCCATCGCCATCGGCCCGATCACCGGCGGCGTGCTGCTCGACCACTTCTGGTGGGGCTCGGTCTTCCTCGTCAACGTCCCCATCGTGCTGCTCGCGCTCGCCCTGATGATCTGGCTGGTCCCGGACTCCCGCGACCCGAACCCCGGCCGCGTCGACCCCGTCGGCGTCACCCTGTCCGTCGTCGGCCTGGTCCTTCTCGTCTACGGCATCATCCGCGGCGGCGAGCTGGCCGACTTCACGGACGTCACCGTGCTGGGGACGATCGCCGCCGGTCTCGCCGTCCTCGTGGCCTTCGTGGTGTTCGAGAAGCGCAGCGACCATCCGTCCATCGATGTCGGCTACTTCCGCGACAAGGTCTTCTCGGCCGCGATCGCCGCCATCGCGCTGGTCTTCTTCGCGCTGATGGGCGTGACCTTCTTCTCCGTCTTCTACACCCAGAGCGTGCGCGGCTACTCCCCGCTGGAGACCGGTCTGCTGTTGCTGCCGCTCGCCGCCGCGCAGCTCGTCTTCGCGCCGCGCGCCCGGCTGCTGGTGGACCGCTTCGGCAACCGGGCCACCACGACCGCCGGCATGGCGCTGATCGCGGCGATGCTGGCGGCGTTCGCCACGCTGGACGCGGACACCCCGATCTGGATCCTTGAGGTGATCTTCTTCCTCATGGGCACCGGCATGGCGCACATCATGACCCCGGTCAGCGTCGTCATCATGCAGTCCCTGCCCCGCGAGAAGGCCGGTTCCGCCTCCGCGCTCAGCAACACCTTCCGCCAGGTCGGCGGCGCCCTCGGCATCGCGGTCCTCGGCTCGGTGCTGTCCACGTCCTACCGCTCGTCGATCGAGGGGGATCTCGGCGCCGTGCCTCCCGGGCTGCGCCACACGGCGGGCGAGTCCATCGAGTCGACGCTGGCCGTGGCGGCGAGGCTCGGCCCCGACGCGAAGCCGCTGATCGCCCAGGCCAACGAATCCTTCCTGCACGCCATGCATGTCACGGCGCTCGGAGGTGCCGCGGTGGCGGTGATCGGAGCGGTGGTCGTGGCGCTGTTCCTGCCAGGGAGAACACAGGACCCGAAGTAAGGGACAATCCCCGGAACACGGAAGGAACGCACACGTGAACCTCGCTGACAGCAAGACCAGCCCCGTCCGGGGCCGCCCCCGCAGTGAGGCCGTGGAGCGCGCCATCATCGAGGGCGTGATGAGGCTGCTGGAGGAGGGCGTGCCGCTCGCGGAGCTCTCCATCGAGCGGATCGCCCGGACCGCCGGCGTCGGCAAGGCCGCCATCTACCGCCGCTGGAGCGGCAAGGAGGAGCTGTTCGTCGACGTCGTCCGCGCCGCCGAACCCCCCGACGCCGAACTGCCCGGTACCTCCATGCGCGACGACCTCGTCGTCCTGCTGGAGTCGCTGCGGCGGCGCGGCCTGGTCAGCCGCTCCTCGGTGATCCTGCACAACGTGCACGCCCAGATGAAGAGCAGCCCCAAGATCTGGGCGGCGTACCACAACCTCGTGGTCGCCCCCCGGCGCAGGCTCGGCATCGAGGTGCTGCGCCGGGGCCAGCGCAACGGCGAACTCCGCGAGGACGTCGACGTGGAACTGCTCAACGACCTGTTCGTGGGCCCGATGCTGCTGCGCTCCGTCATGCGGCCGGACGCGGATCTGCCGGACGACCTGTCCGAGCAGATCGTCGACACCCTGCTCGAAGGGCTACGGCCCGTCAGCTCACCGCCCGTCAGTTCGCCCTCGGGGTAGCGGCCATGTGCGTGTTTCGTCACAGAGCGCGCTTTCCGTGTCCGTGACCGGAACTCCGAAAGCCGACTTGTACGTCATGGTGCCCGTACGGCCGTCATGGGACGGCAGGAACAGAACCGATCATCCCCTAGGGTCGTAAGCGCGGGGGACGATGGTGTGCACGGCAGGCAGTGAGGCGACGGTATGGCGCAGCAGGCGTACATGACGGAGACGGACAGCGGCGGCTCGGGACCCGAGCGCCGGGGAAACCGGTTCCGGCGTCTGCTGGAGCGGCTCGTCACCGGCTGGCGCGGTGACCCGCGGATCTGGCGCCGGGGCATCGTCACCGCCGTCGTCGCGGTACTGCTCGCTCTCGTCATGCTGCTGCACGCGCAGATCCCGAACGCCATCGGCAACCTCGGCAGCCTCACCGAGACCTTCCTGCCCTGGCTCGGGCTCTTCGTCCCGCTGCTGGTGCTGATCGCCGTGGTGCGCAAGTCCGCGACCGCGCTGATCGCGGTGGTGCTGCCCGCGGGGGTGTGGCTGAACCTCTTCGGCGGTCTGCTCACCGACAAGACCTCTGCCGGCGGCGACCTCACGGTCGCCACGCACAACGTCAACGCCGAGAACCCCGACCCGTCCGGCACCGCCCGCGACGTGGCCGCCTCCGGCGCGGACGTCGTGGCCCTGCAGGAGCTGACCGCGACGGCGGTGCCGGTGTACGAGAAGGCCCTGGCGTCGACGTACAAGTACCACTCGGTGCAGGGCACGGTCGGGCTGTGGAGCAAGTACCCGCTGACCGGCGTGCGGGCCGTCGACATCAAGCTGGGCTGGACGCGGGCCATGCGCGCCGCGGTGACCACGCCCTCCGGGCAGGTCGCGGTGTACGTCGCCCACCTGCCGTCGGTGCGGGTGAAGATGGAGGCCGGGTTCACCGCCCGCCAGCGCGACAAGAGCGCCAACGCGCTGGGCGAGGCCATCGCCGACGAGAAGCTGCCCCGCAGCGTGCTGCTCGGCGACCTCAACGGCACGATGAACGACCGTGCGCTGAACGCCGTCACCTCCCAGATGCGCTCCACGCAGGGCGCGGCGGGCAGCGGGTTCGGGTTCAGCTGGCCCGCGTCGTTCCCGATGGCGCGGATCGACCAGATCCTGGTGAAGGGCATCGAGCCGGTCACCTCGTGGACGCTGCCGGAGACCGGGAGCGACCATTTTCCGGTGGCCGCGCGTGTGAAGGTCGACACAACCGCGTCGTGAAAGCCCACGGCAACCCGGTCTTCACCTCCAGGAATACTGGGCCTGAGAGGCTTTGTTCCGTACGTGAACATACGATGTACGGAACTCCGCTCCCCTGAAAGGCACAGGCCCTTCATGCCCCTGGCCCTGCTCGCTCTGGCCGTCGGCGCTTTTGGTATCGGCACCACCGAGTTCGTGATGATGGGCCTGCTGCCCGACGTCGCGGCCGACCTCGGCATCTCCATCCCGACCGCCGGCCACCTCGTCTCGGCGTACGCCCTCGGCGTCGTCATCGGCGCCCCGCTCCTCGCGGCCGTCACCGCCCGCATGTCCCGCCGCAAGGTCCTGATCGGCCTGATGGTCCTCTTCGTGGCCGGCAACGCGCTGTCGGCCTTCGCCCCCGACAACGGCTCACTGCTCGCCGCCCGCTTCCTGAGCGGCCTGCCGCACGGCGCCTTCTTCGGCGTGGGCGCGGTCGTCGCCACGTCCCTGGTGGCGCCCGAGCGCAAGGCCCGCTCGGTGTCCCTGATGTTCCTGGGCCTGACGGTCGCGAACATCGCGGGCGTCCCCGTGGCCACGCTCATGGGCCAGCACCTGGGCTGGCGGGCGACGTTCCTGGGGGTGAGCGCGATCGGGCTGGCCGCGATCGTGTCGCTGGCCCTGCTGATCCCGCGTGATGGCGGGGGTGCCCCCGCTCACGGTCTGCGCGGCGAACTGGCGGCGCTGAAGTCGCTGCCCGTGTGGCTGGCCCTCGGTACGACGGTGGCGGGCTTCGGGGCGCTCTTCGCGGCGTACAGCTACATCACACCGATGCTCACGGACGCCGCCGGTTATGCCGACGCCAGCGTGACGGTCCTGCTCGCGCTGTTCGGCGTCGGCGCGACGGCCGGGAACCTGCTGGGCGGACGCCTGGCGGACCACGCGATGCGCGCGACGCTGTTCGGCGGGCTGGCGTCGCTGGCCCTGGTCCTGGGGCTGTTCCCGCTGCTGATGTCCTCGGCGTGGAGCGCGGCGGTGGCGGTGGTGCTGCTCGGCATGGCGGCGTTCGTGACGGGTTCCCCGCTCCAGCTGATGGTCATGGAGAAGGCATCGTCGGCCCCGTCCCTGGCGTCCTCCGCGAACCAGGCCGCGTTCAACCTGGCGAACGCCGGGGGTGCGTGGATCGGGGGTCTGGCCCTGGCGGCAGGCTTCGGCGTCACGTCCCCGGCGGTCGCGGGCGGGGCACTGGCGGTGCTGGGCCTGGGCGTGGCCGGGGCAGCGTACGCGGTGGACCGGAGCCGGGTGCCGGAGACCGGTCGGGAGCGGGTCGTCGCGGGGCATGTGCCTCAGGAGGCGGAGGCGGTGCGGTCCTGAGGGAGGGGGCCGGGCCCCTTCCCGTGGCGCAGCGGTCCCTCGATCGCGCTCGGCGAGCTGCGCTGCCCCAGACAGGGCAGAAAGCCCCCGTACGGCCCCTATTGGGCTACCGGGCAGCGGGTTCGGAGATCGGTGTCGGCAGTCTGTAGGCCCCTGTAGGCCCCCTGTCGGTGGTTTGTCGGTGGGGGCTGGCAGCTTCGGGGGCATGACACGAATCGACAAGAACCCCACCGGCGCGGGCAGCGCCGTCACCGTGCGGGGGCTGGTCAAGCACTACGGCGAGACCAAGGCGTTGGACGGTGTGGATCTGGATGTGCGCGAGGGGACCGTGATGGGGGTGCTCGGGCCCAACGGGGCCGGGAAGACCACCCTGGTGAGGATTCTGTCCACGCTGCTCGCGCCCGACTCCGGGCAGGCCACCGTCGTCGGGTACGACGTCGTACGGCAGCCTCGGCAGTTGCGCCGGGTGATCGGGCTGACCGGGCAGTACGCCTCCGTGGACGAGAAGCTTCCGGGGTGGGAGAACCTGTATCTCATCGGGCGGCTGCTCGATCTGTCGAGGCGGGACGCCCGGGCCAGGGCCGATGAGCTGCTGGAGCGGTTCTCGCTGACCGACGCCGGCAAGCGGCCCGCCGCCACCTACTCCGGCGGTATGCGGCGGCGGCTCGATCTCGCCGCCTCGATGATCGGGCACCCGGCTGTGCTGTATCTCGACGAGCCGACCACCGGGCTCGACCCCCGTACCCGCAACGAGGTGTGGGCCGAGGTGAAGGCCATGGTCGGCGACGGGGTCACCGTGCTGCTGACCACCCAGTACATGGAAGAGGCCGAGCAGCTCGCCTCCGAGCTGACCGTCGTCGACCGGGGGAAGGTCATCGCCAAGGGCGGGATCGATGAGCTCAAGGCCAAGGTCGGGGGGCGGACCCTTCGGATCAAGCCGGCCGATCCGCTGCAGCTGCGGCCGCTCGCCTCCCACCTCGACAGCCTCGGGATCACCGGGCTCGCCACCACCACCGTCGACACCGACCGCGGCGCGCTGCTGGTGCCGATCCTCAGTGACGAGCAGCTCACCGCCGTCGTCGGTGCCGTCACCGCGCGCGGAGTCACCCTCTCCTCCGTCACCACCGAACTGCCCAGCCTCGACGAGGTGTTCCTGTCCCTCACCGGCCACCGTGCCAGTGCCCCGCAGGACGCCGTGCCCGTCGACGACCGCGAGGAGGTCGCCGTATGAGCGCCATCACCGCAGACACCGGAATCCCCTTGCGTGCGCATGCCCGGCACACCGGGGCGCTCGTACGCCGCAATCTGCTGTGGATCCGACAGGACCCGGAGTCGATGTTCGACGCCGTCCTGTTCCCGATCGTCTTCACGCTGCTGTTCGTGTACGTCTTCGGCGGCTCCATCGGACAGTCGCTGGGCGGCGGCCAGGACGAGTACGTGCAGTACGTCATGCCGGGCATGCTGGCCATGATGGGCATGACCATGGCCCAGGGCGTGGGCACCGGCTTCAACCAGGACTTCAACTCCGGTGTCATGGACCGCTTCCGGTCCCTGCCGATCGGCCGCGGCTCGGTGCTGTTCGCGAAGATCGCCGTGGAGTTGATGCGCATGCTGTTCGCGACCTGCGTGCTCATGGCGGTCGGCGTGCTCGTGGGCTTCGACATCGACAACTGGGGCGGTCTGCTGGCCTCCGTCGCGCTGTCCGTGGCCTTCGGCTCGGCGCTGATGTGGGTGTTCCTCACGCTCGGCGTGGTGATGAAGAACGCGCAGTCCGTGCAGGCGATGGGCTTCCTGGTGCTGATGCCGCTCCAGTTCGGCTCGTCGATCTTCGCACCGACCCAGTCGATGCCGGGCTGGCTGCAGAACTTCACCGACTACAACCCGCTGTCCTCGCTCGCGGACGCGGCCCGCGGACTGATGATCGGCGGTCCGGTCGCCCACGACCTGTGGCTGACGCTCGGCTGGTCCGTGCTGCTCACGGCGGTCATGGCACCGATCGCCATCCACAAGTTCCGTACCAAGACCTGATCCCGAAAGGATCACACCAGGGCGGCTGCCTCCTTCGCGGTGAGGCCGCCGCCCTCGGCGTACCCCGCCTCGTACTCCTCGTCACCGAGCACCGACCGCACCGCCGCCACCGCCCGCTCCCTTGACTCACGCTCCAGCGAGGAGTGCAGATGCCCGGGCAGCAGCAGCGCGTCGGCGGCCCCGAGGCAGCGGGCGGCGTCGACGCCCTCGCCGCTCCCGGCCAGCGCCAGCGCGGCGACGGTCAGGTAGACCGAGACCATCTGCGGCGCCATGGCCTTCGACAGCGGGTCCTCGGCCTGTTCGATACCGCGCCGGATCTTCTCCCGCGCCTCTTCGTGGAGGCCCTCGGAGACGTCCAGCCAGGCCTCCTGCGCCAGGATGAACGCGTCGAAGACGATGAAGTGGGCGATGGAGAACTCCTCGCGCAGCAGCCGGATGTGCTCGCGCGCCTCGGCGACCCGGTCGGTGATGCTGAGCCAGCCGGCGAGGGCGACCCGGCAGAACGGCATCGCCTCGTTGTGGCCGCCGTCCAGCGCGGCGAGTGTCTCCCGCAGCAGGCGTTCGCCCCGCTCGCTGTCCCCGCCCTCCAGCAGCACGCTGCCCAACCGGGCGGTGAGGACGGCCTGTTGGGCATGGGCGCCGAGCTTCCGGGCGTGCTCGATGGCAGCCTCGTAGTCGGCGGCTGCCAGAAGGTACTCCCCCTTGCGCTCCCGGGCCTCGGCGCGCGCCGACAGCGCCTCGGCGGTGCCCCAGTCGTCGCCGAGGCGCCGGTAGATGGCCAGCGACTCGTCGGCGTCCCGCGCGGCGGCGCTCACCTGCTCGGGGCGGTTGGCGAGCATATTGGCCCGCATCTGGAGGGTGGCGGCCAGCTCCCAGTCGTAGTCCGGGGTCCGCCGGCAGGTCTCCACGGCGGCGTCGAGCATCCGGCCGACCCGGTCCACGTCGCCGGAGAGCACCACGGCGAAGATCACGAGCAGTCCGGGGCTACGGCAGTTCTGCGGCATTCCCGGCTCATAGGCCTCGGCGATCGCGCGCAGCTTCTGCTGGGCCGCCGGGTTCTGCCATGCGTCCAACTCGGTGTCCATACAGGCAAGGTGGGCCAGATGAACCCCGCGCCGGGCCTCCGCCAGGATCTCTCCGGTGTACGGCGGCGGCTCGGCGGTGCAGCGCTGCCAGACCGGCTCGGCCGGCCGGACCGGTACGGCGAAGGGGTCGGGGCCGAGCGCCATGACCTCCTTGCACCAGTTGCGGGCCTCGATCCGCAGATCGCGCATCTGCCAGTACCAGGCCAGCGACAGCACCAGCGTCAGCGCCTCCTGCTCGGCACGCTCGGCGACGGCGTGCCTCAGGGCGGTGCGCAGGTTCTCGTACTCCCGCTGGAGCCTTTCCACGGCGTCCAGTTGGCCGGGACCGCGCAGCAACGGGTCGGTGGTGCGGGCGAGTTCGCGGTAGTACGTCAGATGCGCGCGCTCGGCGCGGGGGCGTTCCCCGGCCTCGTCCAGGCGTTCGCCGGCGTATTCGGCGACGGTTTCCAGGAGCCGGTAGCGCATCGCGTCGTCGCCGCACGGGGTGGACACGACGAGCGACTTGTCGACAAGGGAACCCAGCGCCTCCAGTGCGGCGGTCCCGCACACGGCCTCCGCGGCGGGCAGGTCGCAGCCGCCCGCGAAGACCGACAGCCGCCGCAGCACGTCCCGTTCGTCCTCGTCGAGCAGGTCCCAGGACCAGTCGACTACGGCCCTGAGGGTCTGCTGGCGGGGCAGGACGGTACGGCTGCCGGAGGTGAGCAGCCGGAAGCGGTCGTCGAGCCGGTCGGCGATCTGGCGGGGCGTGAGTATCCGCAGCCGGGCGGCGGCGAGTTCGATGGCGAGGGGCAGGCCGTCGAGGCGGCGGCAGATCTCGGCGCAGGCCTCGGGGTCGTCGTCGACGCGGAACCCGGGCCGGGCGGCTGCGCCGCGGTCCGCGAACAGCCGCAGGGCGTACGGCTGCGGCAGCGGCTCCACCGGGCGCAGCACCTCGCCCGGTACGCCGAGGGGTTCGCGGCTGGTGGCCAGGACGGTCAGTCCCGGGCAGCGGGCCAGCAGCTGCTCCACCAGGCGGGCGGCGGCGTCGACGACGTGCTCGCAGTTGTCGAGGACGATCAGCATGCGGCGCCGGGCGCAGTGCTCCACGAGCCGCTCGACCGGGTCGTCGTGCCGGTCGGCGACGGCGGTACGGAACTCCTCGGCACCGGCGCCGTACATCACGGTCTCGCGGGCCCCGACGGCGGTGAGCACGGCCTCCGGTACGGCGGCCGGGTCGTCGACGGGTGCGAGCTCGGCCAGCCAGATCCCGTCCCGGGCGGTGTCCCGGAGCGTCTCGGCGGCCTCCTGCGACAGCCGGGTCTTCCCGGCGCCGCCGGGCCCGAGGAGCGTGACGAGGCGGGCGCTGCCGAGGTCCCCGCGGATGGCATCGATGTCGGCCTCCCGGCCGACGAAGGAGGTGAGCCGGGCGCGGAGGTTGCCGAGCTGAGCGGCCTGCGGCGCCGGTTTCAGCAACTCCCCGTGCAGCGCTCGCAGTTCAGCACCGGGCTCGGACCCGAGCTGCTCGGCGAGCAGCTGTCGTACGTCGTCGTAGGCGGCCAGCGCCTCGGCGGGGCGGCCGGTGTCGCGCAACGCGCGCAGGCGCAGCGCCTGCAAGGGCTCGTCCAGCGGGTGGCTGTCGCACAGGGCGGTCAGCTCCGGCAGCGCGGCTTCGGCCTGGCCGAGGGCGAGGGCGGCGGTGTGGCGGGCGCGCAGGGCGTCGAGGTGGCGGGTGTCCCAGCGGGCCGCTTCGGCGGCACGGTCGGGGAGGTCGGCGAGGGCGGGGCCGCGCCACAGGGCGAGGGCGTCGTCGAGGACGCCGGCGGCCTTGGCGGGGTCGCCGTCGGCGAGGGCGCGGATGCCGTCGGCGGTAAGCCGCTCGAAACGGTGCAGGTCGATGTCGTCGGGCCCGGCGGCCAGCCGGTACCCACCCGCCACGGACTCCACGGCACCGGCTCCGAGAACCCGCCGCAACCGCCCGACGAGCGCCTGCAGCGCCCCCGCGGCGTCGGCGGGCGGATCCGCGCCCCACACCTCGTCCACGAGGAACTGCGCGGGCACGGCCCGCCCGCCCCGCAGGGCGAGCACGCTGAGCAGGGCACGCAGCCGCGCCCCGCCGACCGGTACGGGGGTGCCGTCGGGACGGAGGGCCTGAGTGGTGCCGAGGATGCGATAGCGCACGGGGTCCATTGTCTCCGGAGAGCGGGGGTGGGATCGGCGGACGGCTCGGTTCAGGCCGTCGGGGCCTCCAGGGTCACCAGTACTCCGGCCTCCATCCGCCGTCGGCCGCGTGAGTCCGGGCCCGTGTCCTTGAACCACTTCGGGCAGCTGTCGACCGGCCGCAGCGCCCGCTCCCCCGGCACCGGCTCCCAGGTGCCCGAGCCGGGTACGGGCTCGGCGTACTCCTGGGTCAGGATCTGGATGTCCCGCACCCGGCCGGTGACCTCCGGCCACTGGCCCCCGTGCGTCTCGACCGTCAGCAGCCCGACGAGACGGATCCGGTCACGGGGGCGCTCCTCGCCGAGGTCCTCCGGTGCCACGACGTCGACTGTGTGCTCGTGCAGCGCCACCGTCAGTCCCGTCTCCTCCTGGAGCACCCGGACGCCCCGCACATCCGCCACCTCCCCGACGACCTTCGCCAGCCGGTCGTCCCAGTCGCCGCCGCCCAGGACCTCCCCGGAGCTTTTGAGCAGCAGCGGCCGGCTCACCTCCTCGCCCGCCGAGAACGGCTTGCCGCAGCACTCCATCTGCCAGTCCGCGTAGAACACATGCCAGATCCCCATCCCCCTACCTTCTACGGAACCCACGCACGACCGCGAGACGTTTTCCCGGTGCGCCCGGTACCGTCGGGCGGCAGCACTCCGCGTGCCGACCAGTTCAGGGAGCCGCATGACCGCCACCACCACCCGTCACAGCGAGCGCCGGATGAGTCCTGTCTTCGTCGGGATCCTGGCCGTCACGGCGGTGACCGGCTGGGCGACCTGGACCGGCTTCGCGGAGCAGCCGGGGCTCGCCGTGTTCCTGTTCGTGACGGCGGCCTGGATCGTCTCCCTGTGTCTGCACGAGTACGCCCACGCCCGCACGGCGCTGCACAGCGGCGACATCACGGTCGGCGCGAAGGGCTACCTCACGCTGAACCCGCTGAAGTACACGCACGCGCTGCTGAGCATCGTGCTCCCGGTCCTCTTCGTGATCATGGGCGGGATCGGTCTGCCCGGCGGTGCCGTCTTCATCGAGCGCGGGCGGATCCGGGGGCGGTGGCGGCACAGCCTCGTCTCGGCGGCGGGTCCGCTCACGAACCTGCTGTTCGCCGCTGTGTGCACGGCGCCGTTCTGGCTCGACGCCCTCGACGGCGTCCCCGACGACTTCCGGTTCGCGCTGGCCTTCCTCGCCCTGCTCCAGGTCACGGCCGCGATCCTGAACTTCCTGCCGGTTCCGGGCCTGGACGGCTACGGCGTGATCGAGCCCTGGCTGTCGTACAACATCAGGCGCCAGGTGGAGCCGTTCGCACCGTTCGGTCTGCTGTTCGTGTTCGCGCTGCTGTGGCTGCCCGCGGTGAACGGCGTGTTCTTCGACATGGTCGACGCGGTGCTGCGGGGGCTCGGGGTGAGCGAACTGGAGACGGCGCTCGGCTGGGACCTCTACCGCTTCTGGTAGGCGGCGGCCTTCCCGCGCTTCAGGTAGTACCAGCACATGTTGGACGACAGCCCCGCCAGCAGTACCCAGATGATGCCCAGGAAGCTGCCCTGCGCGAAGGAGACGACGGCGGCGGCCACGGCGAGGACGCAGACGACCAGGGCGTAGAGGGCGAGGCGGGGCATGCGAGGGGCTCCTGTCGGGGGGACACTGCGGTACGTCGCCGTCCAGTGTCCCCCATCCCCTCATACGTCCGTGATGCGGAGTCCCGCGTGCGCCTTGTAGCGCCGGTTGACGGAGATCAGGTTCGCGACCAGGGACTCGACCTGGTGGGCGTTGCGCAGCCGCCCGGCGAAGATGCCGCGCATGCCGGGGATACGGCCGGCCAGGGCCTGGACGATCTCGACATCGGCGCGGACCTCGCCGAGCACCATCACATCGGTGTCGATCTCGTCGATCTCCGGGTCCTCCAGCAGCACCGCCGACAGGTGGTGGAAGGCGGCCGTGACCCGTGAGTCCGGCAGCAGCGCCGCCGCCTGCTCCGCCGCGCTGCCCTCCTCCGGCTTCAGCGCGTAGGCGCCCTTCTTGTCGAAGCCGAGCGGGTTGACGCAGTCGACGACCAGCTTCCCGGCGAGCTCCTCGCGCAGCGACTCCAGCGTCTTGCCGTGGCCCTCCCAGGGCACGGCGACGATCACGATGTCGCTGCGGCGGGCGCACTCGGCGTTGTCGGCGCCCTCGACACCGTGGCCGAGTTCCTCGGCGGCGGTCTGCGCGCGGTCCGCCGCACGGGAGCCGATGATCACCTTCTGGCCGGCCTTGGCGAGCCGGTAGGCCAGGCCCTTGCCCTGCGGCCCGGTCCCGCCGAGCACGCCGACGACAAGCCCGGAGACATCGGGAAGGTCCCAGGGATCCTTGGCGGGAGCCTTCTGTGCAGCACTGTCGGTAGAGGTCATGGCCCGACTTTACGTCCGCGTCGACAGCCCCCTTCGCTCAGGTGAGCCGCGTCACGGGCACGCGCCGGAAGACGATGCGCTCGTAGGCGCCGAAGTCGCCGGTCTCGTAGAGGAGTCCGACGCTGTCGGCGTCGATGCGCACCAGGTCGGAGTAGGCGGCGGGCAGGCCGTCGACGGTGACGCGGGGGTGCCAGGTGGTGCCGGAGTCGGTGGAGACGCGGATCGTCCTCAGGGTGCGGCCGCCGGGGAAGGCGGGGCCGGAGAAGAGCAGCACGTCGGGGTCGCGCAGCTGCAGGACGCCGGCCTCGCAGACCGGCCCGTCGAGTCCGGCCTGGGGGCGGAAGGGATGGTGGAGGGTGCGGCCGCCGTCCTTGGAGTGGGCGTCGGCGCGGTTGCCGGGCGACGGGGAGTCGTTGCGGGCGTTGAAGTAGACGCGGCCGTCGGGGAGTTCGGCGGCGGTGGTCTCGTTGACGTTCACGTAGCCGTTGGGATTCTGGTCGATGTACCCGATCGACCAGGTGGCGCCGCGGTCGTCGCTGAGCAGACAGGGGACGGAGGCGGGCAGGGAGGCGGCGGATGCCGGCATGTCGTACTGCTTGCCCAGGTTGGGCGAATTCCTGGTGAACCGCCGGTCACGAGTGGCGTGGTGCGGCAGGATGCGGACCCATGGATGCCGTACGGGTCGCGCTGCTGCGCGAAGTGCTCGCCGGGACCGAGTGGTTGGGGGCCACCCGGCGGTTCGCGGGTGTCCTGCGGGGCTCGGTGGTCTCGCACGGCGGCGGGCTGCTGCTCGTCGGCACACCGGAGTACGAGCCGTGGCATCTCGCGGCCCATCTGGTCGACGAGGCCGCGTGGTCGGGCACGCCCGAGCTGACCCCGACGCTCGTACGGCATGACGCGCGCGCCTCGGACCCGGCACATCTGGCGGTCGGCCTCGGCCGTCTTGCGGCGGCGCGACGGGGCGAGACGCTGCTGGTGGTGTCGCCCCAGGGCGCGGACGCGCGACTGGCGGGACCGCCGCGGGGGCTGGACGCAGGACTGGCGGAGCCGCCGCGGGGGCCGGACGCAGGACTGGCGGGATCACCGAAGGGGCTGGACGCCGTATCGGGAGTGTCGCCGCACGGGCCGCACGACGGGCTGCTGGAGCGGGTGCATGACGCCCGGCGGGCCGGGGCGACGGTGTTGGCGCTGGGGCCCGGCGAGGGGGACCTGGTGGCGATGGCGCATGAGTCACTGGCGGTCCCCGAGGGCACGGACCTGGACCTGGACACGGTGCAGCACCTGGTGAGCGCGGCGGCCGGCGAGAGCTCCGTCCCCTCTCCCCGGGCACGCAGACGCTTCCGGGACCGCCTCTCGGCACTGGCGGACCAGCTGACGGCGCCGCCACCGGCGCGGTGGTGAGACAGCCGGCTCCTCAATCCCGCCCTTCCACCCTCCGCCACGGCGGCGCGCGGCGATGACCCGGCCGGGCGCCAGTGACCGGCCGAAGGACCAGTCACCACCCTCTTCGTGACCGCCGCGCGCCGACGCCCCGCTCCGAAAAGCAGTTGCCCCGCTCTCCCGCCCCTCCCGACCATGACCTCTCGTGACTTCCTTCCTCCCCGACCTCGCCCCCTGGCGTGCCTCCGCCGACTTCCGGCGGCTGTGGCTGTCGGGGCTGATCTCCGGCTTCGGCAGCTTTCTGACGTTCGTGGCGCTGCCGGTGCAGATCAAGGAGCTGACCGGGTCCGCGGCGGCCGTCGGGGCGATCGGGGCCGTGGAGCTGATCCCGCTGATCGTCTTCGGGTTGTACGGCGGTGCCCTCGCCGACGCGCTCGACAAGCGGGGCCTGATCATCTGGACCGAGGCGGGGCAGGGGCTGCTGAGCGCGCTGCTGCTGGTGAACGCCCTGCTGCCGCAGCCCGCCGTATGGCCGCTGTATGTGGTGGCAGCCCTCTCCTCGGCACTCGTGTCCGTGCAGCGCCCCGCGCTCGACTCGCTCTGGCCGCGGATCGTGGCCCATGACCACCTGCCGGCCGCCGCCTCCCTGAACGCCCTGCGCTGGACGGTCGGCGGAGTCGCGGGCCCAGCGGTGGCGGGAGTGGTGGTCGCGTACGCGGGCTTCGGCTGGGCCTACGCGGCCGACCTGCTGACCTTCGCCGTCTCGGTCGTACTGATCATCCCGCTCGCCTCCTCCCCCGCCGCGCACGAGGCGGCGAAACCGTCGCTGAAGGCCATCGCCGAGGGAGCCCGGTACGCCTGGAGCCGCAAGGAACTCCTCGGCACCTACGCCGTCGACATCGCCGCTATGTTCCTGGCGATGCCGCTGGCGCTGCTGCCGTTTCTCGCGGACGAGCTGGACGCGGAGTGGTCGCTGGGCCTGATGTACGCGGCGGTGCCGTTCGGGTCGCTGCTGGTGAGCGTGAGCAGCGGCTGGACCGGGCGGATCCATCGGCACGGGCGGATGGTGGTGCTGGCGGCGGCGCTGTGGGGCGTGGCCATCGCGGCCGCGGGGGTCGTGGGCAACGTATGGCTGGTACTGCTGTTCCTGACCGTGGCGGGCGGCTGCGACATGGTGAGCGGGATCTTCCGCGGGGTCATGTGGAACCAGACGATCCCGGACGAGCTGCGCGGCCGGCTCGCCGGGATCGAGCTGCTGTCGTACTCCGTCGGACCGACCCTCGGCCAGGTCAGGTCGGGCGGTTTCGCCGCGTGGTGGGGCGTGCGGGCGTCGGTGTGGTCGGGCGGACTGCTGTGCGCCGGCGCGGTGGGGCTGCTGGCGCTGTGCCTGCCGAAGCTGATGACGTACGACGCCCGGACGAGCGAGCACGCGAAGAGCGTGCGCGCGCAACGCGAGGCGGCATCGGCACCGGCCTAGTCGTCGGTGCTGGTGGGGGCGTCATGCCAGTTGGGGTCGTTCTCCCACTGGAGGTTGCGCTCGCGGGCGGTCTCCATCGCGTGCTCGGCCTCCCTGCGGGACGTGTAGGGGCCGAAGCGGTCCTTGCCGGGGCAGTCGGGTCCCTCCTCGACCTTCTTGTGCTCCAGGCAGTAGTACCACTCGCCCGGCTTTCCGACGGTACGCTTCTTGAACAAGGCCATGACCTGCTCCTCTCCTCGCCAGGGACATGTTCCGTTACCTAAGTCTCCGTGACTTTCGGCATTCCAGGCGTTTCCGTCTGGAAGGTCCGTGACGGTGTCACCGGAGCGCGAGTTGCGCTTCGGTGTCTTGACGACGGTCTCCCGTTTCCTTCTGCCACTCGTGCGGCAGGATTGCGCCACCTGCCCGCCCGCCCCGGCCGGTGTTCCGGTCGGAGCGTTGGCGGCGGGTCTTACGGTCGGTTCCACGGGGCTTCGACACGCGGGGCATGTCCTGGTCTCCGGCCACTCCGGTACCAGTGGTGCAGGCCGCCGCGAGGGCGACCAGGTTGTGGGCTGCGTTCTCGTCCCGGTCCAGGATCAGGCCGCAGGTGTCGCAGGTGAAGACTCGGACGTGCAGCGGCAGCTTGGCTTTCGTTGCACCGCAGTACGCAGCACGGGCGGCACCGCAGTGCGAACGCAGCGCCCGCTCCTGACCGACATTCGGGTCCAGGGCAAACCGGTAGGCCTGCACCACGCAACCGGGCCCTGCCCGAAACTTCCCGTACACCTGATCGTCCCCCGCCTCAAGAATCCCCTCACCGCACCCAACGAGCACCACCCACGATGGTCACGCATTCGATGAAGGAACTTTCGTTCCTATTTCCGGGAAGGAAGGCAAAGACCTCAGCCCGCATCGGGCGGCACCGTCAATCCCATGCCCGCTGGTTAGACTCGCTGGCATGTCTGGCCAGTCGCTGCTCGTACCAGGGGAGCTGTCTCCCACCCGTTCCGTACCCGGAAACATCCGCCGTCCCGAGTACGTCGGCAAGCCCGCGCCGACGCCGTACTCGGGCCCGGAGGTGCAGACTCCGGAGACCATCGAGGCGATGCGCGTCGCCGGCCGTATCGCCGCCCGGGCCATGGCCGAGGCGGCGAAGCTGATCGCGCCCGGGGTCACCACCGACGAACTGGACCAGGTGGCGCACGAGTACCTGTGCGACCACGGCGCCTACCCGTCGACGCTCGGCTACCGGGGTTTCCCGAAGTCCCTGTGTACGAGCCTCAACGAAGTGATCTGCCACGGCATTCCGGACTCGACGGTGCTGCGCGACGGCGACATCATCAACCTCGACGTGACGGCGTACATCGGCGGGGTGCACGGCGACAACAACGCGACGTACCTGGTGGGTGACGTCGACGAGGAGAGCCGGCTGCTGGTGGAGCGGACCCGGGAGTCCCTCAACCGCGCGATCAAGGCGGTCAAGCCGGGCCGTCAGATCAATGTCATCGGCCGCGTGATCGAGTCGTACGCCAAGCGCTTCGGCTACGGCGTGGTGCGTGACTTCACGGGCCACGGCATCAACTCGTCCTTCCACTCCGGCCTGATCATCCCGCACTACGACAGTCCGCACGCGACGACGGTCATCCAGCCCGGGATGACCTTCACGATCGAGCCGATGCTGACGCTGGGCACGCACGAGTACGACATGTGGGACGACGGCTGGACGGTCGTGACGAGGGACCGGAAGCGGACGGCGCAGTTCGAGCACACGCTGGTGGTGACGGAGACGGGGGCGGAGATCCTAACGCTGCCGTAGCACCACCGAGACCCGTCACCTGCTGGGGGCGGGTCTTTTCTTGTACGCTTTTACCGACAGAGCGTCGGCAAACCTATTGACTTAGGTAAGCCTTACCTTAAAGGATGTTCCGCATGGACTCCTTCTCGACAGTCATCCGCACCGCCTCGCACGAGCAGCACGTGGAGGCCGAGACCTCGACGTTCATGAGCGACCTGCTCGGCGGCCGCCTCGGCGTCGACGCGTACGCGCGCTACACCGAGCAGCTGTGGTTCGTCTACGAGGCACTGGAGGGCGGGGCCGAGAGGCTGGCGTCGGATCCGGTGGCGGGGCCGTTCATCCAGCCGGAGCTGTTCCGGCTGCCCGCGCTGGAGAAGGACCTGGCGCATCTGCGGGGGCCGGAGTGGCGGGCCGGGGTGTCGGCGCTTCCGGCGACGCGGGCGTACGCGGACCGGGTCCGCGAGTGCGCGCGGCAGTGGCCGGGCGGCTACCTCGCCCATCACTACACCCGCTACCTCGGCGATCTCTCCGGCGGCCAGATCATCCGCGACAAAGCGGAGAAGACCTGGGGCTTCGAGAAGAAGGGCGACGGCGTCCGCTTCTACGTCTTCGAGGAGATCACCAACCCGGCGGCCTTCAAGCGCGGTTACCGGGAACTGCTGGACGCGGTCCGGGCGGACGACCTGGAGAAGCAGCGGATCGTGACGGAGTGCAAGAAGGCGTTCGCCTTGAACACGGCGGTGTTCCGGGCGCTCGGGGAGGAGTTCCGCCTGTCGGCGTGACCGGGGGTCAGGGGGTCAGCGTTCGAGGTAGACCCGGCCCCCGAGTTCCACCCAGCCCCCCGGCTGCGGAGCCGTCAGCATCTGGGAGCCCGTGCCCTGCGTGATGTTGAGGGCGCGGCCCAGGTGTTCCGTCAGGAGCAGGGCCGCCGCTCCCGTCGCCTCGTCCTCGTCGATGCCGTCGCCCCGGCCGGGGAAGCCGCGCGCGCGGATGCGGCCCGCGGACTCGTCCTCCCATGCCCAGGCATAGATCCACTCCCCGGGCTCGGGAACCGGCAGCGCGTCGACCTCGGCGGCCGATCCGTACTGCCGCAGCGTCCGCGCCGGAGCCCACTCCGCCCGGGCCTCGATCCAGCAGAACTCCCCGTCCTGCCGGGCCCCGACCACCCCGGCCGGCGTGACCAGTTCCGGCACGTCCAGCAGCCAGGCCGCGCCCACGCAGGGGTACCCGGCGAACGGCAGCCGCACGCTGGGCGTGTAGATGTCGATGACCCCCCGCTCGGGGTCGTCCACGAACACCGTCTCGCTGAACCCGAGCTTCGCCGCGAACGCCTGCCGGTCGCTCCGCTCGGGCAGCACGGATCCCTCACGGACGACGCCCAGTTCATTGCCGTAGCCGCCGTTCGGCGCACAGAAGACGCGCAGCACGTCGTAGTCAGTCACGGGGGCATTGAAACATCACCCGGGCGGCGAGGTCGTCCCAGGTCGCGGGGGTGCCGGGAAGGCTCCAGAAGCGGGTGGGACCCACGCCGTACGGCAGCGAGGCGATCGTGCCGGCGTACGCCCTTTCCACGGCGGCCCGTTGGCGTTCGGCGTCCGGGGCATCGGGGTGCCCGCGAGCCCTCGCATGCGGTGCTCGTGCGCCCGGGTCACCTCCTCGGCGGCCCGCCGCCACTGCCCTTCGGCGGGCACCTGGCTCTTCACGGACACTTTTCGGCCACCAGGAGCACCCATGCGCCCCGCCAGACTCACCGCTGTCGCCGCCACCGCCGTCGCGGCGGCCCTGACCGCCGTAACGGGGTGCACGGAAAAGGGAGAAGGCGGTTCGTGTGGACGTCGGTGCGGGCGGCCGGGGACGGCTCCTCGGACCCGGTGATCGGCGCGGGGCTGGGCCTGCCACCGCGGTGTTCCTGGGCCGGCTGTTCTACCGCGGCGCCCTCAGGATCAATCTGGCGAGGTTCTTCACCTGGACCGGCGGCATGCTGGTCGTGGTCGCGGCCGGTGTGCTGGCGTACGGCTTCCATGACCTGCAGGAGGCCGACTGGCTGCCGGGCCTGACCGACAAGGCCTTCGACCTCACCGGGACCATCCCGCCGGACAGCTGGTACGGCACTCTGCTGAAGGGTGTGTTCGACTCCGGCCGGATCCGACCGTCCTCCAGGTCACGGTGTGGCTGCTGTACCTGATCCCGACGCTCGCGCTGTTCCTCGCCCCGGTAGGGTTCGCCTCCGGGAAGGGGAAGGTGAAGCAACCCGATGAGCACGGATCGCGGCCCTCGAAGGCTCCGCAGGCTTGACCGGAGGGTGCTGGTAGCGGCCTCCGTGACCGCTTTGTCGTTGACGGCGAGCGGGTGCGTGGTGGTGCACGGGGAACGGGAGTTGATCCCCGCCGCCACCCGGGCCGAGGCGGCCGAGGCGCTGAAGGACTTCACGGCGGCGTACAACGCGGCCGACAAGGCGTACGACAGTTCCCTGGACGCCGACCATGTCACCGGCGCGCTCGGTGACATCGACGCGGCGCGGCTGAAGGCGGGCCGTGTCAACAACCCGGACGGCAACACCGGGCACTCCCCACTGGAGTTCACGGACGCCGAGTTCACGATCCCCAAGAAGCCGGGCTGGCCGCGCTGGTTCCTGGCCGACGCCCAGGGCAACCGCGGCGGTGACTCCCGCTGGCTGCTGGTGTTCACCCGGGACGGTCTCGACGACCCGTGGGAGGCCGCGTATCTGACGCTGGTGGCCCCGGACAAGATGCCGGAGTTCAAGAAGGACAAGGACGGCTGGGCCGAGGCGGTCGACGCGAAGTCCACCGAACTCGCCATCGCCCCCAGCGACTTGAGCAAGGACTACACGGCCTACCTGAAGAACGGCGGCGAGACCTTCGCGGACGGCAGCCACACCTCCGGCTGGCGGGAGAAGCGCGCGAAGAACGCCGAACGGCCGGGGCTGGTCACGCAGTACATCGACGAGCCGCTGACCGAGGGCGACTACGCGCCGCTGGCGCTGCGCACGGCGGACGGCGGGGCGCTGGTGTTCTTCACCACGCACCACTTCCAGAAGCAGACGGCGGCGCCGGGCACCGCGGTGCCCACCCCGAACAAGGATGTGCAGGCCCTGACGACGGGCGAGATCAAGCAGTCGCTGACGATGGAGTTCGTCTCGAACGAGGTGGCGCTGGACCCGGCGAGCGGCGGCGGAGACGTGTCGATACTGGGCCGGATCGAGGGCCTGACGGGCGCGAAGGGCGAGTAGATCCCTCGGGTTCAGCGGCGCGAGGGCCAGGCGGCGTGCGGGTGGTCGGAGTCCTGGCCGGCGTGGCGGGCGCAGGAGTCGGTGAGGACCTCCAGCAGGCTCAGCGGGTCCGGGAGAGGATGCTCGGGCCCGCGTACCCAGCGCACATGCTGGTCGTCACCGGTGAGCCGGGCGGGCGGCACGAGGACGTACGAACCGCGGCAGTGCCACCGTAGACCCGGATGCTCGTCCATCGTCTCGGGGTGGCAGTCCAGTTCGCAGGGCCACCACTCGTCCTCGTCCTCGGGGGTGCCGCGGGTGAGGGTGAAGAAGAGCAGGCGTCCCGCGTCGCTCTCGGCGACGGGGCCGACCTCGATACCGGCGTCGAGGAGCCGGGTGAGGGCCTCGCGGCCGGCCTCCAGGGGGACGTCCAGGACGTCGTGGACCATGCCGGTGGCGGTGATGAAGTTGGCCTGCGGCTGGTGGCGGGCCCAGCGCTCGATCTGGCCGCGGTCGGTGGTGGACTGCGTCTGCCAGGCGAACGACACCGGGTGCTGGGCGGGGGTCGGACAGCCGACGCGGTCACAGGAACAGCGGTAGCCGGGCGCCGGGTACGCGGCGGGCGCGAGCGGCAGTCCCGCCGAGGCGGCGGCGAGCAGCAGAGCCTCACGACCGCCGTCGTCGGCGGTCTGCTGGGGGCGGCGGCCGCGCAGCCACCGGGAGAGTTTGCCCTGCAGGCCTCGGTCGCCGAACTCCGCGCTCATCTATCCCCTCGCCTCGCTGTCGTGCGGAACAGCATGCCCTATGGTCCCACCATCGTGCGCTCCGGGGGGCCGTAGCCGACAACAGGGGTAGGTGGGGCGAGGCCCGGGATCGAGTGCCATTGCACGCTTTGCCGTGATTTACGCCCCTACCGTGGTCGTCATGGTCACATGGCTCGCGGTGACGGCCCCGACTGCTTCCCTGTCCATGCCGCCGACCCCACTGGCGTGGGGCACGGGCCCCCTGACCGTCGACGCGCTCCCCCGCATCACGCATGTCGCCCACCGCGGCGGCGCCCGCGAGGTTCCCGAGAACAGCATGGCGGGCCTGACGGCGGCGTACGCGCGCGGGACGGCACAGGTCCTGGACTTCGACACGCGCGCTCTGCGCGACGGCACGCCGGTGGTGTTCCACGATCCGACCCTGGACCGGACGACACACCGGTCCGGCGCGGTGCGGACCTTGGACTCCCACGGCTGGCGGGCGGTACGGCTGCGCCCGGCGCCGTCGCTGCCGGGCCGCTGGCGTCCGGAGCGGCCGCCGACGGTGGCGGAGGTGCTGGACCGGTTCGGCGGGCCGATCCTGCTGATGCTGGAGGTGAAGGACCCGGGGAGCCTGGACCGCCTGGCGGCACTGATCCGCGGCCGGGACCTGGCCCGCTCGGTGCTGGTGAAGACGAACGACCCGGCGGTGGCCCGCCGCGCCGAGGCCCTGGGCCTGCTGTCCCAGCTGTGGCGCTCGGCCCGTCAGCTGCGCACGGACCGCCCTGCCCGCTGGCGGTCGTACGTGGACGTGCTGGACGGACCACCGCGCCCGGGACGCGGATCCGCGGCGGGCGGTGCGGTCCGGGATCCCCCGGGTGTGGGCGCACACGGTGGTGACCCCGGCCCAGCGGGACCGGGCGCTGGCGCTGGCCTGCGACGGGGTGATCACGGACGCGCCGGGGCGGCTCAGCGGGGTGCGAGTCCGTTGAGGGCGTAGTCGACGAGGGTGTCGGTGTACTCGTGGGAGAAGGGCCCGGAGTACTGGAGCCAGCGCTGGGCGAGAGGCGAGACGAACAGTTCGAGCGCGATCCGCGGGTCGATCTCCGGGCGCACCTGGCCGGCGGCCTGGGCGGAGCGCAGCCGCTCGACGTAGAGCTGGAGCGAGGGTTCGAGCAGCTTGGTCACGAACTGCCGCCCGAGCTGCTCGTTGACGACGCCCTCGGCGGCGAGGGCACGGGAGGGCACCTCGAAGCGCGGGTCCTTGAGCTCGTCGACGGTGGCGCGGAGCACGGCCTTGAGGTCGGCGGCGAGGTCTCCGGTGTCGGGGATGGCGTACGGCTCCTGGCCGGCGTCCCGGCTCGACTGCTCCCCCAGGTCGAGGAAGGCTTCCATGAGCACCTCGGCCTTGGAGGACCACCACCGGTAGATCGTCTGCTTGCCGACGCCGGCCCGAGCGGCGATGCCCTCGATGGTGGTCCTGGGGTAGCCGACCTCCCCGACGAGGGCGAGGGCGGCGTCGTAGATGGCGCGGCGGGACTTCTCACTGCGGCGGGTGGAGTCCGGGGCGAGGTTCTTGGCCATGGCTCGAATTTACCAGGCTGACAAGACGGAGCGTCTCGTTCTAGCCCTCGGCCGGAGGCCAGGCGTCGCCCCAGTCCGCGTCGCGGGCCGCCTTGTAGAGGTCGCCGTGGCGTTTGGTGACCGTCGTCCGGGCGAGGCCCGGGTCGGTCTCGCAGAGGTCGAGGATGACCTGGCCCTTGCGGATCTGGGGTTTGCGGACGATGCGGGCGGGGGCCGGGGTGGTGGGGAAGCGGGTGGCGGCGACGTAGGCGAACTTCTCGTCCTCGTAGGGGAGGGAGCCGCCCTTGACCTGGCGGTGGAGGGAGGAGCGGCTGACCCTCGTCGAGAAGTGGCACCAGTCGCTGCCCGGGGTGATGGGGCAGGCGGCGCTGTGCGGGCAGGGGGCGGCGATGTGGAAGCCGGCGGTGATCAGGCGGTCCCGGGCCTCGATGACGCGGGTGTAGCCGTCGGGGGTGCCGGGTTCGACGATGACGACGGCCTGGGCGGCGGAGGCGGTGGCGTCGACGAGGGTGGCGCGGTCGTTTTCCGCGAGCTCGTTGAGGACGTAGGAGATGGTGATGAGATCGGTGCTCTCCAGGGAGAGCGCTGCTCCGATACGAGAGCGCTGCCAGCGGACGTCGTGCAGGTCCGGGTGGGCGGCGGCGATCTCGCGGCCGAGGGCGAGGGCGGGCTCGGCCCAGTCGAGGACGGTGACGGGGCGGCGGCCGGACCAGGTGGCGGTGACGGCCCAGGTCGCGGCGCCGGTGCCGCCGCCGACGTCGATGTGACTGTCCGGGGCCCATGCGGGGGCGGCGTCCGCGAACGCCTCCAGCGCGGCATGCACCGCCTCGAACGTGGCGGGCATCCGGTAGGCGGCGTACGCGACCACGTCCGCGCGGTCGCGGAGGATCGGGGCGTGAGTCGGGGTGGCCCCGCGATAACTGGCGATCAGCCGCTCCACCGCGGCGGCGGCCTGCCGGGGCGGAAGCCCGTCGAGGAGACCGGCAAGGGCGGTACGCAGGGTGTCGGCCGGGGCTACGGGGTCGTTCACCCGCCGATTCTAATCCGGCCTGCGGTGGCCCTCCGCACCGCATGCGGGTTCCGATATGTCCGGCTGTTGGTGTGCGCGGTCCGTAGCGGTGCATATCCGGGGCTTGTTGATCCGGCGGACATCGCGGCTTCGCCATCCCCTACCAGGGGCAGCAGATCACCTACCGGCAGGACGTCGGGGAACAGAACCGCGGAATCCTCACCGGAGACCTCACGCTTCCCGACGGCGTCGCTTGATGCGCGTCACCGCTCCCGTACCGCCCGCGCCACCCGGGTCCCGGCTGCCGCCCTGGGGCGGCTGTCCGCCGCCCGTCTTCGCGGATGCACCGTGTTCGCCAGCAGGACCAGGAAGGTGTCCGTCGCCCGGTCCAGGACGAGCATCGTTCCGGTGAAGCCGGTGTGGCCCGCCGCGCCCCGGCCCGCCAGCTCCCCCATGAACCACTCCTGGTCCAGGGCGAAGCCGAGACCCGGTGGGGTCAGGAGGAGTTCGACGAAGTCGGGGCCGAGGATGCGGGCGGGGCCGTAGGAGCCGCCCGTCAGCAGGGTCCGGCAGAACACCGCCAGGTCGGGTGCCGTGGAGAACAGGCCCGCATGACCCGCCACGCCGCCCAGCGCCCACGCGTTCTCGTCGTGGACCACGCCCCGCAGCATCCCCCGGTCCGCCTTCGCCCACGGCCGCCGCTGGTCCTCCGTCGCCGCCGCACCGGGGAACGGGCCGAAGCGGGTCGAGGTCATGCCCAGGGGGCGGGTGATGCCGTCGTGGATCAGGACGTCCAGGCCACGGCCCGTGATGCGTTCCAGGACGTGCTGGAGCAGGAGCATGTTCAGGTCGGAGTAGCAGTACGTGCCGGGGACCCCGATCGGCACCTCCGCCCGCAGCCGAGCCAACCGCTCCGCGTCGTCGGCGCAGTCGTACAGCGGAAGCTCGGGCCGAAGCCCGGACGTGTGCGTCAGCAGCTGCCGCACCGTCACCCCGTACCGCGCCGCCCCACGGAACTCCGGCAGATACGCGCCCACCTCCGCGTCGATGCCCAGCGTCCCCCGCTCGATCTGCTGCACCGCGGCCACCGCCGTGAACAGCTTCGTGAGCGAGGCGAGATCGAAGGCTGTCGAGACGGTCATCGGAACGCGGGCGGCCGGCGGGAGCTCCACGCCCCGGTCCGCCTCCGAGTTGTACGAGGCATGGCGAACCGCCCAGCCCGCCGCCGCCTCCACGGCCACACAGGGTCCACGTCCGGCGATCACCACCGCGCCCGCCGCCCAGGGCCGCTCGCCCGTCGTGAGGTCCTGGACCTCGCCGACCAGACGATCGAGCTCCTCGGGGTCGAGGCCCGCCCGCTCCGGTGTGTCGCCGCGCAGTCTCGGTGCGCTCAGCTCCCCGCTCCCTCCACGCTCGCACGCCTGTTCCAGGGACGGCACGTTCCCATGAAGCAGGCCGACGCCACCAGTGCGGCGGCCAGTTGGACGACGGCCATCGGGACGGCCGTGTCCTCCCCGGCGACACCCACCAGCGGGGAGGCCACCGCGCCGATCAGAAACGACGACGTACCCAGCAGCGCGGACGCCGAACCCGCCGCCTGCTTCGTCCGCAGCAGCGCGAGGGTCTGGGTGTTGGGCAGTGTCACACCCATGGCCGACATCAACACGAACAGGGCCGCGGCCACCGGGACGAGGCCCACCTCCCCGACCACCCCCGTCGACATCACCAGCAGCGCGCTCGCCGCCAGCACCACCACACCGAGCCCGACCGCCAGGACGGCGTCCAGGCTCACCCGGCCCACCAGGACCTTGCCGTTGATCTGGCCGACCAGGACCAGCCCGATCGAGTTGAGGCCGAACAGCAGACTGAAGGTCTGCGGGGACGCGCCGTAGATCTCCTGGATCACGAACGGCGACGCCGAGATGTACGCGAACAGCGCGGCGAAGGAGAAGCCACCCGTCAGCATGTAGCCCGCGAAGGCCCGGTCCGCCAGCAGCCCCCGCATCGACCGCAGGGCCTCACCGACACCCCCCTCGTGGCGGTCGGCCGGCGCCAGCGTCTCCGGGAGCCGCGCCCACACCAGCACGGCCAACAGGGCCCCGACCACCGTCAGGACGACGAACACGCCGCGCCAGTCCGTCACCCGAAGGATCTGCCCGCCGATCAGCGGCGCCACGATCGGCGCGACCCCGGAGATCAGCATCAGCGTGGAGAAGAAGCGGGCCATCGCCACGCCGTCGTACAGGTCCCGGACGACGGCCCGCGCGATCACGATCCCGGCGGCGCCCGCGAGGCCCTGCGCCAGCCGGAAGCCGACCAGGAACTCGACCGTGGGGGCGACGGCGCACAGGGCGGTGGCGAAAACGTACACCGCGAGGCCGATGAGCAGCGGGCGCCGGCGGCCCCACCGGTCGCTCATCGGGCCGACCACGAGCTGTCCGAGCGCCATGCCGGCCAGGCAGGCGGTGAGGGTGAGCTGGACGGTCGCGGCGGGCGCGGTCAGGGCCTCGGTGACCTGCGGGAGGGCGGGGAGGTACATGTCCATCGCCAGCGGGGGCGTGGCGGTCAGTCCGCCGAGGACGAAGGTGACCAGCAGTCCGGTGCGCCGCATGGCGCGGGCGGCCGGTTCCGTCTTCGGTACGGCCGCCTGCGCCTCGTTCGGTATGGATGCCCTGGACGCCCCGCTCTCGGGCATGTGCCCTCCCTCTCCTCGCGATCCGGCCCCTATGCTCTCAGCTCGAACAAGGTGCCGAGGGTCAGTGAAGCGAGGGTGGGGCTCGGGGATGGCGGAGCAGAGGGTGCGCTGGGGGATTCTGGCGACCGGAGGGATCGCGGCCACGTTCACGGCCGATCTGGTGGACATGCCGGACGCGGAGGTCGTGGCGGTGGCCTCGCGCTCGCAGGAGTCGGCGGACGGGTTCGCGGAGCGCTTCGGGATCGAGCGGGCGTACGGCGACTGGGCGTCGCTCGCGGCGGACGAGGACATCGATGTCGTCTACGTCGCCACCCCGCACTCGGCGCACCGGGTGGCCGCGGGGCTGTGCCTGGAGGCCGGGCGGAACGTGCTGTGCGAGAAGGCGTTCACGCTGAACGCGCGTGAGGCGGAGGAGCTGGTCTCGCTCGCCAAGGAGCGCGGGAGCTTCCTGATGGAAGCCATGTGGATGTACTGCAACCCGCTGGTGCGCAGGCTCAAGAGCCTCGTCGACGACGGCGCGATCGGTGAAGTGCGGCATGTGCAGGCCGACTTCGGGCTCGCCGGGCCCTTCCCGCCCTCACACCGCCTTCGCGACCCGCTGCAGGGCGGCGGCGCGCTGCTCGATCTCGGGGTCTATCCGGTGTCGTTCGCCCAGCTGCTGCTCGGGGAGCCCTCGGACATCGTCGCGAGAGCAGCGCTCTCCGACGAGGGCGTCGATCTCCAGACCGGAGCACTGCTCACCTGGGAGAGCGGCGCTCTCGCTTCGGTGCACTGCTCCATCATCGGCGGTACGGCGACCTCGGCGTCGGTCACCGGCTCGCGCGGCCGGATCGACATCCCGTACGGCTTCTTCTTCCCGGACCACTTCGTGCTGCACCGGGACGGCCGCGACCCCGAGAAGGTCACCGCCGACCCGGCCGACGGACCCCGGGGCAGCCTCCGCCACGAGGCCGCCGAGGTGATGCGCGCCCTGCGGGCCGGCGAGACCGAGTCCCCGCTCGTCCCGCTGGACGGCACCCTCGCCGTGATGCGGACGCTCGACGCGATCCGGGACCGCGTCGGCGTCCGCTACCCGAGTGAGACCGGAGAGCCCGAGGGCGAATCCGGCGAGCCCGCTCTCACGCGGGCCTGAGCCCCGGCTCCCCCGCATCCGTGACGAAGGACGCGGCCGTCGTGACCGGCGCCCCCGGCGTGGTCACGTACGGCACCGTCCGGAAGTCCGCCCGCGCCTGCTGCTCGCCCAGCGCGACGGTCACATAGCCGCGCCGGCCGTTGTAGAACTTCAGGTGCGGGTTGGCGGTCATGTACGTGTCCCAGTTCGCGGGCTTGTCGGCGCCGTCCCGGCCGCTGGCGATCGAGGTCGCCACGATCTCGGTGCCGCGCACCCGCGAGGCCGGGTCGTCGAAGTCGTCCTTGATGTCGAAGGCGTACCCGACGTGCACATCGCCGGTGAGCACCAACAGGTTCTCCACCCCGGCCGCCTCGGCGCCGTCCAGGATGCGGCGCCGGGAGGCGCGGTAGCCGTCCCAGGCGTCCATCGAGACCCGGGACGGTTCGGTCAGGTCGAACTTGCGCTGCGAGAAGACGACCTGCTGCGGGACGACGTTCCACACTGCCCGCGACCGCTGCCAGCCGTCCAGCAGCCACCGCTCCTGTGTCTCACCGGTCATCGTGCGCGCCGGGTCGTCGACCTCGGGCCCGGGGACCTTGGCGCCGTCGCCGTAGGCCTGGTTGCTGCGGTACTGCCGGGTGTCGAGCACATCGAACTGGGCGAGCCGGCCCCAGGTCAGGCGCCGGTAGAGCTGCATGTCGGGGCCCTCGGGGAGCTGGGGGCGGCGCAGCGGCTGGTGCTCCCAGTAGGCGCGGTAGGCGGAGGCCCGGCGCAGCAGGAACTCCTCGGGCGGGACGCTGTTCTCGGGGGTGTCGTCGGCGTAGTTGTTCTCGGTCTCGTGGTCGTCCCAGGTGACGACGAAGGGGTGCGCGGCGTGCGCGGCGCGCAGGTCGGGGTCGGACTTGTAGAGGGCGTACCGCAGCCGGTAGTCCTCCAGCGTGATCGTCTCGCGGTTGAAGAGCGCGGGCAGGACGCGGTCGGTGTAGTTGCGGGCGCCGCCCACGGAGTTGACGGCGTACTCGTAGAGGTAGTCGCCGACGTGGAAGACGACATCGACGTCGTCGGCGGCGAGATGGCCGTACGGGGTGAAGTAACCGTCGTGGTACGCCTGGCAGGAGACGGCGGCGAGCTTGAGCCCCGAACCGGGGGCGCCGGGGGCGGGGGCGGTGCGGGTGCGGCCGGTCTCGGAGATCCAACTGCCCACGCGGAAGCGGTAGTAGAAGACACGGTCCGCATCCAGGTGGCCTACCTCGACATGGACCGTGTGGTGGAACTCGGGGTGCGCGGTGGCGGTGCCGCGTCTGACGGTGCGGCGGAAGTTCTCGTCGCGGGCCAGCTCCCAGTGCACGGTGACGCGCTCGGCGGGCAGTCCGCCGTCGGGTTGGTAGGGGGCGGGCGCGAGACGGGTCCACAGCAGTACGGAGCCGGGCAGCGGGTCGCCTGAGGCGACGCCGAGCGTGAACGGGTCGTCGGTGATCTGCGCGGCGTCGAGTTCGGCGGCGCCGGCGACACCGGCCGTCGGCAGGTTCACCGCGAAGGCGAGCGCGGCGGCCGCGCCCGTGACGGTGAGGAAGCGGCGTCGGCCCAAGTGCCGGGCGGCGATGCGGAGTTCTGGGGCGTGCTGTGACGGACGTGCGTCGAGTGTCATCCGGTCCTCCCCTGACGAATGAATGCCTCAGGCATTGGAGTGGCCGGGGACGACTCGCGATTGGCGCGTACACAACACCCGGATGGCGGACAGATGAGTTCCGTATGGCGGACCCTCCCGTACGCTGCGGGGCCATGAACGCGAAGCAAACGGGCAAGCCGAGGACCGCCGTGGTGACCGGCGCGGGCTCCGGCATCGGGCGCGCGGTCGCCGTGGAGCTGCTGCGCGCGGGCTGGTCGGTGGCGCTGGCGGGGCGGCGGACCGAGACCCTGGAGGAGACGGCGGCGCTGATCCCCGAGGGCGCCTGGCTCGCCGTACGGACGGATGTGTCACGGCCCGAGGACGTGGCCGCGCTGTTCGCCGCCACGGTGGACCGGTTCGGGCGGGTCGATCTGCTGTTCAACAACGCGGGGACGTTCGGGCCCGGCGGGGTGCCGGTGGAGGAGCTGCCCTACGACGCCTGGCGGCATGTGGTGGACACCAACCTCAACGGGGCGTTCCTGTGCGCGCAGGCGGCGTTCCGGCAGATGAAGGAGCAGGACCCACAGGGCGGCCGGATCATCAACAACGGGTCGATCTCCGCCCATACGCCCCGTCCGCACTCCGTCGCCTACACGGCGACCAAGCACGCGCTGACGGGCCTGACCAAGGCGCTGTCGCTGGACGGGCGGCCGCACCGCATCGCGGTGGGGCAGATCGACATCGGCAACGCTGCCACCGACATGACGGCACGCATGCGAACGGGCGCGCTCCAGGCCAACGGCGAGGTGGCACCCGAGCCCGTGATGGACGTGGCCGATGTGGCGCGCACGGTCCGGCACATGGCGGAGCTGCCACTGGAGGCGAATGTGCAGTTCGCGACCGTCCTGGCTACGGCAATGCCGTACGTGGGCCGCGGCTGAGCCGGCACCTCCACAACTTGCACATCCGGAATTTGACCATCCGCTCCATTGCGGCCGGTCGGCGGCTTATGCTCAACTCTCCTCCACAAGAGCTTCACAGTTGGAGTACAGAGCTTCCGCCGGCCACACCGAGGGGGGGAGTCGGCAGCCGCTCCACGGCGCGGGTTGGGGGTGGACCCCGCGCGGGACCGCGGGGTGCGCACCGCGCCGTGGACGGCTGCCGTACACATGCTCACCGCAGAGGGCGAGCATGTCGGGCGCGTCCTGGAGGACATTGAGCCGATGCTGTACGGCCGCACAGTGCGCGCCCTCGGCGAGGACGGCGGCGCGGTCCGGGTCGTCGGTGCTCCAGGCATACGCCCGGATGAGCTCCTCGCGCACGAACTCCTCGCAGGCCTCGCGGAGTTCGGCAGTCCGCTCGGGACCGGCCTCCGACAGGTGCAGTTGGTACAAGTCGGCGTAATCCGTCTCCAGGCGCCGCAGAGACGCCGTAAGGGCCCGGCGCGCGTACGCCGGCGAGTCGTCGCCGCCGGTGAGGGTCCGGGTCTCCTCGTCGAAGACGTTGCCCCACTTGGTCGCGACGACGACATCGGCGCGGCGCTTGCCCAGCGCACGGCCCAGGACGCGCTCGCTGCGCCCGGCGCCGTAGGTGTCGGCGGTGTCGGCGGTGTCGAAGAAGGTGACACCGAGGTCGGGGGCGCGCCGGACGGCCCGTACGGACTCCTCGTCGTCGACCCGGCCCCAGCCCAGCGGCTGCCCGTCCGGGGCGGTCCACTCACCGCCGATGGCCCAGCAGCCGAAGCCGAGGGCGCTGACGTCGATGCCGGTGCGGCCCAGGGCCCTGAAGTCCGTCTCCATGAGGGCAGACGCCAGGAGTTGGAGCGCGCTTCAGGGCAAGGGGTCCTGCGAATCCGCTCTACGCCTGCCCGGTCTCGAAGCGGCTGATCTTTCCGCTGTCGTCGACCTCGAAGCGCCAGCGCGTGCGCATCTCGCCCCAGGTGTCGTTGCGGTAGCGGGCGATGAGGGCGTGGCCGCCGTCGGACTCGCGGTCGACCTCCATGTGGCCGTTGGACTGGAAGATCTCCCGGTCGATCCAGTCGTCCAGGTCCCGGTCGGCGCCGTCGTCCGCCATGGTCGCGTCCGGGGTGAGCAGGGCCATGAAGGCGTCCCGGTCGTGCTGGTTGACCGCGGTCACGAAGTCCCGGACGACCGGGTCGCTGAGGTTCTTCGGTTGGATCGTCATGACGGCAGACTCACACCGCTCCCGGCACCGCGCCACCCGAACGGCGGCCCGGGCGGGCCCACCTGGTGTGAGGGGTGCGACGGTGGACACGCGGGAGGGGACCGTTCCTGTTGTCTGTTCCGGGAGACATCGTGAGCTCTTACGACCGACGTGATCTGGGTCTGCTTGTGCTCCGGCTGGGTGCCGGCGGAGTGCTCGCCGCGCACGGCGCGCAGAAGCTGTTCGGCTGGTTCGGCGGGGGTGGTATCGAGGGCACCGGCAAGTTCATGGAGTCCGTCGGATACCGGCCCGGACGGACGAACGCGACGATGGCAGGGCTTGCCGAGGCGGGCGGCGGCACGCTGCTGGCGCTCGGTCTCGCGACCCCGGCGGCGGGCGCCGCGGCCACCGGCGCGATGGCGGGCGCGGCCGCGGTGCACACCCCGAACGGCTTCTTCAACGCGGGCGGCGGCTACGAGTACGCGGCGACCCTGGGCCTGGCCGCGACGGGCCTGGCGATCACCGGCCCCGGGCGGCTGTCCCTGGACCACGCCCTCGGCCATGTCTTCGACCGCGGCTGGATGGTCCCGGCGGCGCTGGCGGCGACCGCCGCGGGTACGGCCGTCGTCGTGGGCATGCGCAACAAGCGGCTGCGCGAGGAGCGGGAGGGCGAGCAGGTGGCCCTGTTCGAGGATGAGTTCTCGCGGTAGGGGCACGGACGGCAGGCGGCCCGCTGTCAGTAGGGCATGACAGTCTCCCCGTATGACTGAACAGGCCATCCCTCCCGCCTACGACGACCCCGCCGCCGACCTCTGGGCCGGCATCAACGACCTGTGGACCTGGCTGGACGCCAACCGTCCGGTCGACGGCCAGGAAGGGCTGCTCCTGCGCATCCTGAAGCTGTCGGAGGAGGCCGGCGAGGTCGCCGAGGCGGTGATCGGGGCGACCGGGCAGAACCCGCGCAAGGGCGTCACGCACACCTGGGACGACGTCCAGGCGGAACTCTGCGATGTCGTGATCACGGCCCTGATCGTCCTGCGGACGCTGACGCCGGACACCCGGGAGGTCTTCGCCCGCCACCTGGCCCGGGTCATGGAGCGGTCGCTGGGGCAGCCGTCGTAGCAACGCCGGTGAGGCGAAGGCGTCGACAGACGTTTGCGCGAACGTCGCCACGGCCCGCTCCGCACAGGCAAGCATCTATGTCCCCGGATCCCTCGGAGGGGACATGGTGCAGCATCGTCGACCCAGGCGGCGCCGCCTGGTGCCGGTCGGCGCCGTCGTCACGGCGGCCGGCGTGGCCGTCGCGGGCGGGGCCTGGTTGAACGTCGCCCACCTCACAAGACAGCAGCGCGACAGACTTTTCGCAGCCGCTCATGACCTAGATCAACACGACCATGGGGCAGAGCCTCGACCGCCGTTCGTACGACACCGGCGCCTCGGCCGAGGTGCAGATGAGTTTGACGGGCATCATCGGCCAGCTGGAGCGCGTGCTCACCGACCGCGACAACGCCGTGAAGGCCGCGATGGCCGACTTCACCGCGGACGGCGTCGCCGACGAGTACCACGGCAAGGAGCTGCGCTGGAACCGTGCGGCCGGGGAGGTCCGCGAGATCATCCGGCTGGTCCGCTCGACGATGGAGAACAACGACGGGACCGCGCAGTCGACGCTGGCCAAGGCGAAGGCGGCCGTCGACAACATCGGCTGACGCCGGACGGTTTCTGGAACGGGGGTCGGCACATGCCGAAGTGGGACATCTCGCCGTCCGGGGTCGGACACGTCGTCTCGAACGTCGGGGACGTGATGACGGTCCTGGACGACATCGTCAAGGCGTACTCGGACGACATGGAGGGCGCGGCCACGGCGGCCGGGACGCTCGCGCCGGGCGGGGCGAGCCGGGAGCGCAAGGGTCAGACCGGGCTGGTGGCCGCGGCCCTCGCGGAGTTCCTCACGGGCACCGCGGAGGAGTTGCAGTTCATCGGCGTGCGGGTCGGCAAGTCGGTCAACGGCGCCGTGGAAGCCACCGTCGCCTACCGGGACGGCGACCTGGAGATGGCGGCCGAGGCGCAGCACCGGGCGTCCGGTCTTGTCCGGCCCGATATGCCGGACGGGTGGAAGGCGGGTCGTCTGTGATCCAGCCGGAGTCGATCCCGCTGTTCACCGGTGATCTGGGGGAGTTGGAGCGGCATATCGACGCGTTGCGCGTCGAGGGGGACGGTATCCGCCGGGCCGGCGGGGAAGCCCACCGGCAGTTCCAGGGCCTGTCGGCCTTCTACGAGGCGCCGGAGGCGGAGGAGTTGTTCGCCTCGACCGTGCCGGTGCGGGACACCGCCGACGCGTACGCGGACAAGGTCGCGATGGTGGTGGAGGCCCTGTCGTCGTATGCCGTCGAAGTCGGGCCGATCGCCAAGCGGCTGGAAGCCCTGCAGCGGCAGGCGGTCGGTTTCGTGGCCGGCCTGAAAACCAACGCCGGGGAGTTCGACGAGAACTGGACCGATGACGGGGACAAGGTCGCCGAGCATCAGTCCCTGCTGCACGACATCAACGTCGCCCAGGAGCAGTTCTACGTCGCTGAGATCGCCTGCCACAACAAGATCACGGCACTGGTCGGCGGCACACAGTACGTCCTGGGCACCGGGGCCAAGCAGTTCATACCCCGAGGCGCGGAGCTGTACGGCTACAGCGCCGAGGTACTGGACCAGGCGAAGGAACTGCCCTGGGGGACACCGGTCACGCAGGACCACGACTGGTGGGACCCGAACGATCTCGGCTACTACGCCAAGAGCTACGTCTGGGACGGGTTCATCGTCGACGGCGTCTGGGGCACCGTCGACGGCCTCGCAACGCTCGCCGGCTTCCACGGCTCGGACGCGGCCGCGCAGTCCTGGGAAGGCATCGTGCGCGCAGTGATCGGCGCCGAGACCTACCTGATGGAGTCCGGCGGCCAACAGCCGACCGGCGTCTTCGCGTCCGACTTCGCCCAGGAAAGCAAGGTCTACGCCAAGGAGTTCGCCAAGGGCTTCGTCGCCTGGGACCAGTGGAAGGAGAACCCGGCCCGCGCGGCGGGGATGGTCACCTTCAGCATCCTCACGCTGGGCGCGGGCCCGCTGAAGGCGGCATCTGCGGGGAAGGCGGGTACGGCGGCGAAGGTCGCCAACACGGTCGGGAAGGTCGGCGAGGTCATCGACCCGGTGGGCGCGGCGGTCAAGGTGACGGGGCATGCCATCCCGAAGATCGCCGAGGTCGCCGCGGGCCTGCACGGCGTGGATGACATCCCCGACCTGAGCGCTCCGCACAGCGTGCTGGAACTCTCCGATGGTTCCAAACTCGTCATCGAGGACGGCAGGTTCATCGCCTACGACAAACATGGCGACCTCGTGGGCGAGGCGCCAAGGCAGGAACGATCCCTCGCTGAGGGGACCGCACCGGCGCGGGAGCGGGAGCTCGCTGGAGCTGGCGCGACGTCGCGCGCCTCAGGGGAAGCATCCGGCGGAGCCGGAACCTCGCATGTCACCGGATCTGCGGCACCCGGCTCGGCTGGTTCCGGCGGTGTCGGTGACGGCCATGCCGGCACCGGCACCGGCGGCAGCGGCAGCGGCAGCGGCAGCGGCAGCGGCAGCGGCAGCGGCAGCGGCAGCGGCAGCGGCAGCGGCAGCGGCCTGGAGGGTGCGGGTGGCCCGGACAGTGGAAACCCCGGTCAGCACTCGGAGGTTCCGCGACCGAGCCACATGCGTGACGGAGTCAATCCTTACGGACCGCGCGGAACGCTCACACGGGAGCAGATCGAGGAGATCCAGGTCTACCGGGCCAACCACGAGCCCGGGTATCGCGAGCACTACTACCGCAAGGACGGCACTCGCAAGCTCCTGGAGCGCTACGACGAGAGCGGATACACGCCGCCGCAGCTCACCCGACTGTCGGACGACGGTCCGTGGATTCGTGCCAAGGACGTTCCCGAGCCGCCCAAGCCGCACTTCCTCGACGCCGGCTACATCCGCGTGGGCGCGGACACCGTGACGGGCGCGGACAGGCTCCGAGTTCTGGAAGATGCGGCATGGGAGCGCCATGCCGCCGTCCAGTACGACAACCTCGTCGCGGACTGGAAGGCGCAGACGGGCGCTACCCACGAGCTCCACGGCACCGTCGATACGGCGGCGCAGTGGGGGGAGGCCAAGGGGGCGTACAAGGAATCGCATACCGCGATGGGGGACGCTACCGAGGCTTTTGGCGAGAAAGCGGCTGAATATCACTACATAGCCGAGAACTATCCGGGCTTCGAGAAACAGCCACTGCTGGGGCCAAGGAACGGTAACGACCAGTTCGACCAAGTATGGAAACATGAGGACGGCCGAATAGTTGTAATCGAAGCCAAGAGCAGTCCTGATACCGAACTCGGCAGACGGACCCTTTCAGATGGCCATCAAGTCTCCCAGGGTAGTAGAGAATATTTCTTCGACATCCTCCAGGCAATGAGGAAGCGCGGTGAGCACGACCTCGTCTCGGATCTCAGAAAGGCCCTTCGAAACGGCAATCTGGAATACGTCGCCGTCAAGGGCGAGAGAAACGCAGGCACGTACACTGGCTTCCGGTACCGACGGTTTGACATCAGCAGGGGGACCCTTCCGTGACCGTACAGATCTCCCGACACCTCGCACCGCGCCCAGATGCCGCGCAGTTCGCGGAGCGGCTGGGGGCCGACTTGGCCGAAGAGATCGACGATCTCGAAGGCTCACCCAGCCTGACCGACTTCACGTTCACCACGGCGGTGATGAATCTGCGTGCCCGGTGTGTGATCGACCCGCGCGCAGCGGCTGTTGAGACGTGGGAAGCCGCGGTCACGGCTATGCAGTTGGGGTCTGCGTTGTTCGCTGTGACTGGTCTGAGCGAGGGCACGGTCGAGTGCCGTATCGACCGCAAGGTGCGCACCTTGCGGGCCGTCGGCCCGCTCTCCACCGCCAGCGCCGGTGCCTGGCTGCAAGCGTTCTGGCTGGCGGTCATCTGCCGCGAGCCGCAGCGCATGACTCAGCTCTGCGAGATCCCGCTGGAGCGGCTGCGGCCGCCAGAGGGGCAGTACGACGAGTACATCTACCACTGGGTGGACACGCTGCAGACGTACTGGCTGCGGCGGCCCGGGCTGGTGGAGAAGCTCACCACGACGTTGCAGATGTCGCACCCCGACGTGGCCCGCATCGCCCCCCGCGATCTACTCGACGGCGTGCTCTATCCGCCGATCCACCTCTTCTCCCGCTTGATCGCGAACGACTGGGAAGGCTTCGCCTCGGGCCTGATCGAGGCGTTGAAGCTGCACCGGGCGTACTGGACGCTGAACGAGGAACGGGCGGCGAACATCGACGGCAGCATCGCCCTGGGTCCGCTGGCGATGGCCTGCTGGGCCTATGACGGGCAGGTCGCGCTCGGGGTGGAGTCCGACTACCTCCCCAAGCATCTCGTCGAGCACAGCTGGCTGGGTGAGTTCCCGACGTGACGGCGCAGGATTACGACAGTCAGCTCCTGGAGTCGGTGTCAGTACGCCGTCGCCGTCTCCGCGACGCCCTCCTCTTCGGCGCGCAGCGTCAGCGCCGGTCGCTGGACGAGCGAATGGGGAAGGTGTTCGCCGGGGTCGAGTCGTTCGGTGACCGGCAGTCGTACGGCGCTGAGCCGGGTGACCCTGGTCGGTGAGCGGCGTCGGGTGGACCTCGTACTGCCGTCGCGGGAGCCCATCGGGGTGCTGCTGCCCGAGGTCATGCGGCTGCTGGACGACCGGGTTGGGGAACGGCCCTAGTTGCGGCATCTGATCATCCCGGACGGGTCCGCGCTCGCACACGACAGCACCCTGGAGTCGGCCGGTGTGTCCGACGGGGCGGTGTTGCGGCTCGTGCGGGTCGAGGACGCGCCGTCGGCCCCCGTCGTCCATGACGTCACCGACGAGGTCGCCGACGATCTCGACCTGCGGGTGTGGCGGTGGCGGCCCGCGGTGCGGCGGGCTGTCGCCGGATGCGCCACCGTTTTGTGGGCGTTGGCCGCCGGCTTGCTGGCCCGGAGCCACTTCGATCTCTCCGCCGTCGGGGCGGGGCTGCTCGCGGTCGCTCTCGCCGCTGCCGCCGTCGGCGTCCTGTGCGGGCGGGCCCGACGGCACGCCCTCGCCGCCACCCTGCTGAGCACAGCCGCCGTACTGGCCGTCCTGGGCATCTGGACCTGTGCCGACGCCTACGACTGGTCGAGTGCCGTGCGGTTGGCGCCTGTTGCGGGAGTGATCGCCGTCGCGCTGGCGCTGGCCGGGTGGTTCACGCCGGTGGGGCGTGGGGCGCTGATCGGTGCCGCGGCCGTTGTCGGTTGTGTAGTGGTGTGGGAGGCGGCCCTCGGGCTTCAGGGCGGGGCCGCGACCGCCGCCGGGCAGGCCCGGGTCGGTGCGTTGCTTGCCGTGGTGTCCGTCGTGGTCCTCGGGGTGCTGCCGCGGCTTGCCCTGATGGCGTCGGGGCTGACCGGGCTGGACGACCGGCGTACGGGTGGGGTGTCGGTGAGCCGGTACCAGGTAGGCACCGCACTCGCGGCCACCCACCGTGGGCTGGCCCTCGCCACCGTCGTCCTCGCCGTCTCCGCGGGCGCGGCCGGGGTCCTCGTACTGCGTGAAACTTCGGTGTGGACCGTGACACTGGGCATCGTCATCGCCGTGGCACTGGCACTGCGGGCCCGCGCCTTCCCGCTCACCGCCGAGGTTGTGGCGCTGCTCGTCGCGGCGGCGCTGGTGGCGGTGCGGCTCGTCATGGTATGGGGTGAGCGTTCCCCGGCCGCGAGGCCTGTCGCCGCGCTCGGCCTCCTGGCCGTCGTACCGCTGGTGGTGCTGGCCGTGGAGCCGGCCGAGCATGTGCGGGTGCGGCTGCGGCGTGCCGGGGACCTGGTGGAGTCGGTGGCCGTGATGGCCCTGTTCCCGCTGGTGATCGGCGTGTTCGGGGTGTACGGGCGGCTGCTCGGCACCTTCGCATAGGGCGCGGTGGCGGACATGGCGGAGGGCGGAGACTGGCAGCGGAACGTGCTGCGGGAGCTGGCGGAGGGCGCCCCGGACCCGGTTAGTCCCGCCGTGCCCGCCCCGGCGGCCCAGGCCGCCCCGGCCCCGGTTACTCCCGCCGTGCCCGCCCCGGCGGCCCAGGCCGCCCCGGACCCGGTTACTCCCGCCGTGCCCGCCCCGGCGGCCCAGGCCGCCCCGGACCCGGTTACTCCCGCCGTGCCCGCCCCGTCGGCCCAGGCCGCCCCGGACCCGGCTGCTCCTGCCCTACCCGCCCCGGCGGCCCAGGCCGCTCCCGAACCGCCCCAGCCCCCGGCCCCGCGCCAGACAGGTGACCCACGTGTCCCCGTCCACGTCCCCGAGTCCCTCCCCACCGTCGGCCCCCGGCTCGCCCTGGCCCTGGGCGGCCCGCAGCACGGCGACTCGGTCGCGCGCCGGGCCGGCGGCTCGCTCCGCCGTCTCACCGCCTCCGCCACCCGGGAAGTAACCGAACAGACCCGCCTCGCCCAGGAGTTGCAGCAGCCCGTCACCACCGGCCGGGTCATCGCCGTCACCTCGATCCGCGGCGGCGTCGGCAAGTCCACGGTTGCCGCCCTGCTCGGCCGTACCTTCAACCACTACCGGCACGACCCGGTGCTCACCCTGGAGGCCGACGCGGCCCTCGGCACGCTCCCGGTGCGCATGGGCGCGGACACGGTGCGCTGGTCCTGCGCCGACCTCGCCCGGATCCTCACCCCCTCCATGCAACTCACCGATGTCACCGGCTACCTGGTGCCGGTGACCGACGGCGGCTGGCTGCTGCCCGCGGGCCAGGGACGGGTCGGCGCCCCGCTGGACGTCCCTGCCTACCGGACCGTGACGCTGGCCCTGCGCCGGTACTTCGCGGTGACGGTGGTGGACTGCGAGACGCTGCCCGGCGAGGTGGCGCGTACGGCGATGGACACCGCGCACGCGCGGGTGATCGTCGCCCCGATGACCGCCGAGGGCATCCACGGCACCCGACAGGTCCTCGACTGGCTGGCCCGGCTGCCGCACTCCGCCCTGGCGACCACGGTGGTCGCGCTCAGCGCCAACACCCCTGACGCCACGCTCGACGCGAAGGCCGCCGTCGCACACCTGCGAGAACCCGGCGTGCTCGTCGTCCCGCTGCCCTACGACCGTCACCTCGCCCAAGGAGGCCCCATCCACACCGCCATGCTGGGCCGGAGCACCCGTGACGCGGCCGTCCGCCTCGCGGCCGAGGCGATGCGGCGGGCGGTGAGGGTCAGGTGACGCAGCACGTCGTCCACCGGCCCGCCCGCAGCACCCGTCCCCTCCCGCCTGCCGAGGCCCGGACGGTCGAGGCGCCCCCCAACCTGCCGGAGGGCAAGGTCGGCAACGCGGCCACCGCACTCCTGCCCATGGCCGGAATCGTCAGCTCCGTCGTGCTGATGACCGTCATCCGCAACAGCCAGTTCGCCGCGATCGGGGCCCTCGTTCTGGTCGTCGCGCTGCTCGGAGCCGTGGCACTGTTCCTGTCCCAGCGTGGCAAGGCGCAGCGCACCCGGCGCGTGCAGAGGGAGCGCTATCTGGAGTACTTGGAGGAGCTGCGCGAGGAGTTGGGCTCCGTCGAGCGGGCACGACGGCAGGCGGCACGCGAACTGAACCCACCGCCCGAGGCTCTCTACGACCTCGTCAGGGATCCGGCCAGGTTGTGGGAACGCCGCCGTGCGGACCCTGACTTCCTCTCGGTGCGGGCCGGCACCGGCGACGTGCCCGCTCCGGCGCCGGTCATCGCGCAGAACAGCACCGGCGGTGTCCTCACCCCGCCGGACCCCTTCATGCTGAACGAGGCCCGTGCCCTCCAGAACCGCTTCGGCACGGCGACGGACTTCCCGCTCAACGTTCCGCTGGACCGCGCCGGGAACGTCAGCATCCTCGGCGACCGCGAGGGCGTCCTCCGGGTCGCCCGGACGCTGCTGCTGCAGACCGCCGTGACGCACGCCCCGGACGACGTCGCGGTAGCCATCGCCACCGGTGACGAGCCGCAGTGGGCCTGGGCCAAGTGGCTGCCCCACGTCCTCGATCCACAGACCTACGACGGCCCCGTCGCCGCCCGCCGCATCGCCGCCGATCTGCCCGAACTGGACCGGCTCTGCGCACCCGACCTGCGGCAGCGCGCCGGGTACGCGGCCGAGGTGCGGCGCGGACTGTCCGGCCGGGGCCAGGACGCGCTGCGGCTGACCTCCCGCATGCTGATGATCAGCGACTCCTACGGTGACACCGCGGCCGAACTCCCGCCGCCGGACTCGGCCGTCGGGCTGCCCGACATGGGCGTCACCGTGCTGCACCTACTGGAGCAGCAGATCCACGAGCCCGACCAGGTGAGCGTGCGCATCACCGTCGACGGCGACCGGATCGTCGTGGACGACCTGCGCGGGAACATCGCCCAGGGCACGGTCGACCCGGCGAGCACGGCCGGTGCGGAGGGCATCGCCCGCATGCTCGCCCCGCTGCGCCTGTCGGCGGAGTCGGCCGCCGAGGGCACCCCCGTGTCCGGGCCGGTCGACTTCCCCGCCCTGCTCGGCATTGATGACCCCGCCGCCCTCGACCTGCCCCGACTGTGGGCGCCACGCGGCGAACGCGACTTCCTGCGCGTCCCCATCGGCCTGACGGACCGCCACGAACCGGTGCTCCTGGACCTGAAGGAATCCTCGCAACTCGGCATGGGCCCACACGGGTTGTGCGTAGGTGCCACCGGCTCAGGCAAGAGCGAACTGCTGCGCACCCTCGTCCTCGCCCTCGCCGCCGCCCACTCCCCCGAAGACCTCGCCCTCGTCCTGGTCGACTACAAGGGCGGCGCCACCTTCGCCCCGTTCGCCGAACTCCCGCACGTGGCCGGGGTGATCACCAACCTGGAGAACCAGGCGGGCCTCGAGACCGGCACCACCACGCTCCTCATGTCCGGTGAGCGCAGCGAGGGCCAGCTCTTCCCCGGCCTGTACGCCTCCCAGCAGCCGCCGGGCCGGGGCACGCTCGTCCGCCGCGGCCGACCCCACCAGCTGGTCCAGACCGCCGTAACAGACGAAGAGAGCCCGTGACCAAAGACGTCATCGCCCTCACCCCCAAGATGCCGGACCTGCCCACCCTGCTGGCGGGCCTCTACGCCGGCGGCCCCGACCTCGGCGTGAACACCACGGCAGACGGCGCCGTCGTCCAGCTCTGCGCCCCCGACGGCCGCCCCCTGGTCTCGGTGGAGGCGCCCATCCTGGTCCAGGTCCCCGGTGAGACGGCCCGTCTGCTGGGTCACGCGGTCCAGGAAGGGCCGGTGTGGTGGACCGAGGCCCGCGCCTCCACCGCCGTCGCCGAGGCCGGCCGGCTCGCCGGCTCCTTCGCCGGACGGCTGGCCACCGTGCTCGGCGGCACGGTCTGGCCGCCGGAGGCCGCCACCACGGATGTCGTCCCCCTCACCACCGACGTCTCGGCGATCCCCGTCCCCACCACCGCGACCCCGGCCGTGGACGTCCTCACCGCCACCACGGCCGTGGTGATCCAGGACCGTCCCCTGGTCGCGATGACCAGCTGGCTGTCGGATGCCCTGCGCGTGGCCGCCGAGAGCGACCGAGCCCTGCACATCGTCACGCCACCCACGGCGCGCCTGACCCTGCCCACCCGCACCGCCCTGCGCGGGGCGCCCAACCGCTGGGTCGTCCAAGGCCCCGAGCGCGGCTACTACGACGGCCTGTCCGGTGCCGAACTGCACTGGAAGAACGGCACGTTCACCCCCGTACGTGACGAGGACGGCACCGCTTCCGTGGCCGAGGCGTTCAAAGCGGCCCCCGAGACCGGTGAGCGCCAGCTTCTCCTCACCCTGCGCACCCGACACCCCGCAGATGCGGATCTCGTCCTCGGTCGCGCCCTGGAGGCCGCCTTCCGGCACCTGACAGGCGCCCCGCCCACCGGCTGGAGCACCGCCGAACCGGTCAACCTCCCCTGGTCCACCAGCCAGTTGACCGACCTCGCCCGGGCCCGCGCACCCCGACCCAGCTGGCTGATCGCCATCGGCCACCCCGACCGGCCCGCTCTCGCCACCATGCGCGTGCTCCGGACGACGGCGGGCGTCGAAGAAGACATCACCCTCGCGCTCGGCTACGGCGGGAACGAGACACCGCCCCGGCAAGCCATCGAGGCTCTCGCGGCCGAACTCGACGCGGAACACGGTCTCGTCACCCTGTTCACATCGCTCCGTGCCGCCCGCCGCGACCTCACCGTCCCCGCGCAGCTCGAACCCCCACCGATCCCGGTGTCCTTCACGCTCGGCCACGACGAGGCGAGGAGCACCGGCCCGCCCCACGCCGAGCAACCACCCCTCGGCCCCACCCCCACACGTGTCGGCCCCTCGGCCGAACCGGCCCTCCATTACCCCCTGGGCGATGGAACCGAACCGCACGCCTGGTCCACCTTCCAGCGCCTCTCCCAACACCTCAAGCAGCAGGCATAACTGCCAGAGCACGCCGTGTCGGTGCGCGGGCGCGAGCTAGCCCGACCATCTGGCTGCGCCGGGTACGGCATCAGCGTCGGGCCCCATGGAACACGATCCACGTGCAGCACGGACATGGTGGCCGCCACCGCGTCGGCGAAGTCGCCGTTCTGCGGGGACACCTGCCGCTCCGCCGTTGTGGCCCACCCTCCGGCGATGACGAGGCCGCCCCAGCCGCTGGCTGTTCCGAACCTCGGCTTCGACGTCCCTCACGCGTGCTGCCGCCCGAAGCGTGGCCGCTTCACGGAAGGTGAGCCCGGCCAGCCGGATCACTCCGTCCAGGGCACGGGACGTCACATATCCGTCGGCGTCCGCGTAGCGCACCAGAAGTGCCTGCACCCACCCGACGCAAGGAGACACATTTCCTTTACGGGTTCTTGCAACCCTTTCCACATCTGGAGAGTCCGCGTCTACATGCACACGTACGCCCTGGACATACAGGCCCAATCGGGCCAACTCGTCCCGCAGCCGGTCTTGCCCGACCTGGCCAAGCCCAGGGTTCGCGCGTTCCGCGCGCGAGCGCATGGCCCTGGCCAACTGATCCCGGCGCGCCTGTGCCCCGGCGGTTCCGCAACAGGGCGACCGCCGGGACCGCACCTCAACTTCCGGCCGCATACCGGCCAGCGGCCGCAGGTCACGGCCGCCGTCCATCAGTTGGGGCTGTGCAGATCACGCAGCGCCGAGCTGAGCGGCCAGGAACACCGCTGCCACCGAGGGGCGGACTGCGTACGTTGCGCCCGCGCTCCTTTCAGGGGCCTCCCACCAGTAGAACGGTAGCCACCGCCCACGGGACGGCGCGCCGCACGGGCCCGCTCTGCGATCCGCCTCGACCGATACCGAATTCCGGTGTGCCGAGTGCCCGTCGATGGAACCAGCCACTCGCGAGATGCCCTCTGCCCACCGTCGCCCCTGAAGTACGAAACCCCGCCGGTGCCGCGCCCCGGGCTACTGCCAGGCCCGTACCAGGTCTTCGGGTCCCCAGTGGGCCGCAAGGGGAAGATCGTCGGTCACGCCGCTGCGGGACACCGCGACCAGCGGAGTGTCCGGGCCGGCGCCTGGTACGGCCAGCACGTTCCGGACGAGAGTGTCGTATTCACGTCTGCCGAAAGGCTGGGACTCCAGCCACTTGATGGAGCCGACGAAGTGCACCGCGCCCGCCACGGGTTCGCGGTCCGCGCCAATTAGGTCGACCTCGGGGTTGTTCTGCCGATTCCACCAGCCGCCCACCGCCTCTGTCTCAGGCCAGTGCTCGTCGGGCAGCAGCCGTAGCAGGGACTCGCGAACGACCGGCTCGACGGCGCGTCCCCGCCAGGTCGCCCATGAGCGTTCGATGCGCTCCAGAGCCAGATCACCGCGACCGCGTTCGATGAGCGGGATCCCTCGCTGCAGGAAGGCCAGCCAGAACCGCAGGTACGGATCTGCGATGCGGTAGCGCTTGTTCTTGGTGTCGGCCTTCCCGGACAGGGGCAGGTCGGCCGCCAGGACCCGCTTGGCCTGCAGGGTGTTCAGCAATGGAGACAGCGTGCCCGACGGCAGTGCTCCCGTCCCGCCGGCCTGGGCGGCGATGGCGGAGAAGGTCCGCTCGCCGCTGCCCACTGCCTCCAGCACCGCCCGCGACTGCGAGGCTTCGGGAAACTCCCCAAGGAGCGACAGCTCACCCGCGACCAGCAACGGCGACAGCGGGTTGGTCGCCGCCGCCCGCAGGAAGTCCACCCGGCTCAGCCCCGGCCGCCACGACTGGACGATCTCCGGAAAGCCTCCTGTGATCAGCAACGCGTCCACCGCGTCCGCTGCGTCGAGTTCCGTCATCGCCTGCACATCGGCCAGGTGCAGCGGCTGGACAGTCATCTTCGTCGCCCGCCCGAAGAACGGACGGCCGTAGGACTGCAGGGCCTCCATCACCGACATGTCACTGCCGACCAGGACGAGCAGGACCGGCTTGGCGGACAGATGACGGTCCCAGACCGTCTGCAGCGCCCCCTCGAACTCCGCGTCCCCCTCCACCAGCCACGGCACCTCGTCGATCACAGCGATGCTCGGGGCGTCATCCGGGAGCGCGATGGCCAGCGAGCGCAACGCCTGATTCCAGTCCGCGGCCCGCAACCCGGCCACGAGCTCCGCTCCCGGCATAGTGGCGGACTGCGCCAGCGCCGCGGTGAAGTCCGCCCGCTCGGCCACGGGATTACGGCCCCGGGTCGCCTGGAACACCACGTACGGCACCCCGGACCGGTCGCAGAACTCCTGAACCAGACGGGACTTCCCTACACGCCGCCGCCCGGTCATGATCACGGCCTTCCCCCGGGTGGCCCCCGCGCCTTCGATCACAGACCTGAGCTGCCGGCCCAGCAGATCGAGATCGGCCGCTCTGCCTTTGAAGTCCATCGGCGACCCCTCAGGGAAAGAAACGTAGACTGCATCTTACATAGATTGAATCTAACTTAGATGCCAGGAAACTTCCTCGACGATAAAAAATGGCCCCACCTCAAGGCCATAAGGCCAGGTCGGAGCCAAGAGAGCAGACGAGTCGGGCTGTACGCCGGGTATTCCTGGAGCACCTTTCTGACCTGCGGCTTTCGGGATCGAACCGGCTGTGACCTGCTAGGTCGGGTTGCAGAGACGACCGGAGGCAGTCAGAGGAAACCGCTCTGATTCGACCCCGATTCGAACCGAGCTGCTCGGAGCCAATCAGAGGCAACCGCCCTCTGTTTTGGTCCGGGTCGGCCCAGGTCAGACGGCGTTGATCAGGCTGTGAGCCCGCTGACAGCACTCGGAATCGACCTCGGTCGAGCCGCGATGGGGACGCCTGCCTCCAGCACCGGAGCCAGGCAGACGAAGACCTCCAGGATTGGCATCCTGGAGGCTTCGCTGGCACCGATTGGAGGTCGGTACCGGACACCACCCGTGGTTTTAGCGGGCCTGGGTGGCGTCTCTGTCCTTGCGGGACGGCTCCACAGTGCCACACAGCACCTACCAGACAGGTTCTCTCCGACGGCCATTTCACCCAGGCGAGCGACTGGGTCTTCACCAGCTGCCTACGGCTGCAGCCGATCTCATCCTGATCGGGGATCTCACCGGCCGCTACGCGGCGGGCAGTTACAGCAGGCTCGCCTCCGACGGCCAGAGCGTATCCCTGCGCGGGAACCGTCAGGGCACGGCCGAACATGGGCACCGCATCACGGCGGCCATCGCCTGCCATGTCGCTCGCGCCGGCGGCACCGTCGACCAGCTGACGCGGCTGTTGCTGCACCCTGAGCACGAGGGCGGGCGGCACGCCCGGAGCATCGCGCTGCGCTCCGGTCAGGCACGCGCCCTGGACTACATCCGACGGGTATGGGCCAGCGCCTCGGCCGAGGTCAGCAGCACGAGGGTCCTGGAGTCGCGCCAGCACGCGTACGAGGTTCTCGCCGCACTGCGGGACCGGATCGAGACGACGCCGTGGCGCGGGGAGCGGGGCCGGACCGCGCTGCGGGTGCTGCGGGCGCATCTGAACTTCGCGGAGATCGCGGGCGGCCCTCTGCATCACGCCAGCGAGCGGCAGACGGCGGAGGAAGCGGGCATCTCCCGCACGACGCTCCGGGTCGTCTACGAGACGGTCCTCAAGCCGCGCGGCTGGCTACGCCGGCTGCGGGTCGGCCACGGCCGGGAGGGCTCGACCTGGTACCTCGCCAACGGCAGCGCCGGCGATCGCACTATCCCCGCTCTGCAGTCTCGTTTCCGGACCACTCAGTACCCCCCCGACCCGGCACTTGAGGAGTGGCCCACCCCTGAGACAGGGGCGGCGGCCGACATCGACTCCACCGTCATCGGCCGTCTGATGGGCCACGACGCCTTCGCCCACCACGGTCTGGGCAGCGCCGCCCTCATGATCATCGGCGCACTGCACGCCCGCCCGGCACAAACGGTCGGCGAACTCGTCGGCTCATCATCGGTATCCCGCGCCACCGTCTACCGCACCCTGCGACGCCTGACCGACCACAGCCTCGTCCACCACAACGGAGAGACCTGGACCCTCGCACCTCGCGCCCTGGAAGGCTTCGGCAGCAGCTCTCCGGAGGCTGCGACCGAAGAAATCGCCAAGCCGGCTCAGGGCTGGGACTCCGTCGCGCAGCGGCATGGAACCACGGGCATCGCGGCCCAGCGCAAGGCACTGCACGCCGCCGAGCGCCTCGCGTACCGGGATGTGCTGGAGCGGCTGTCGGAGCACCGCAGCAAGGCCATCGTGATCGTCCGCGATGGGCGCCGGGTCCTGGTCCCTGCACCACGCCCCGACGAGATTCCCTCCGCGTGGCAGGCCCCCCACGGATGCGTCCTCGATCCGGTCACCGGCCGCGCCGCCCCCGACTGGCGGATCGCCACCGATGGACGGCTGATCCTCATCACCCCTGCCGACCAGCGCAGTTACGACGAGCTGGCCGCCGCCCATGCCGAAGCCCTCAGCGAATGGGAGTCCGCAGCGTGAACCCACCCCCTCCAATCCCGGCCAGTCACAGCGACGAGGTCACCGCCCAAGTCCTTCGCGAGCAGTACGAGTCCGGTGCCACGGTCGACGAACTCGTCGCCGCCAGTGGTCTGTCGTACGGCACGGTCCTCAACCGGCTCCACGACGCCGGGACCGTGATGCGCACGTCATGGCAGACCCGTCGGATGCGCCAGGACCCGCAGGCACGCAAACACCTCGCGGCCCATCTGCGCACGTTGTACGAGCAGCACGGCGCGACCCTCACCGAGCTCTCCGCGGTTGCGGGAGAGACGAGGCGCGCTGCCCGACGACTGTTGATCGAGGCCGGCGGCAGCGTTCGCACCACACAGCAGACGCTGCGGATGCGCGCCGCAGCGCGGGCCGCCGAGCGGCAGAAGCTCGCGATGTCCCTGCGGACGCGCTACGAAGCCGGAGCCACGGTGCCGGAACTCGCCAAAGAATGCAGTTACTCAGTCGCCACCGTCTACCGGCTCCTGCACCAGGCAGGCACCCGCATGAGGCCCAAGCACAACCACGGCCCGGCCCGCACCCCGAGGAAGCGGTCATGAGCGCCCTCGCAGGTGTCACCGGCGGCGCCTGGC